>NZ_CAUVXG010000005.1:0-106555 GCF_963555885.1 Protofrankia sp. Cr2 | reverse complement strand
ATCGACTGCCCGACGACGGGCACGAACGAGCCTCAGCCGGCCCGCTCGTGCCATCCGCGTGCCAGATCACTCCCCGGCACGGCCGTTCCGCCATGCCGGCAGCGTGTCGGCCGTCAGGTCGAGGGCACGAGAGTCGTCAGACAGAACGGGTGCCCCGCCGGATCGAGCAGCACACGCCACCGGTCCGGGGATGGCTGCTCGTCGGCAAGTCGTGCGCCGATGGCAATCGCCTGAGTCTGTGCCGCGTCAAGATCCTCGACCGCGAACTCGATGTGCACCTGCTGCGGGATGCCGCCCGTGGGCCACGTCGGGGGTCGATGGTCCGGGACCCGTTGCGCTGTGATCCAGACGGCCGGCCCCTTGACCGCGACGAAGTCCGCACTGCTGAAGGCGATCTCGCCGCCGGTCAACTCGGCGTAGAACCGGGCCAACGGATGGGGCTCGGAGCAGTCCAGCGAAATCGCTGCCAAGCGTGCGACACCAGCCACCGTCTTTCTCCTCACCGATTGCGACAGGCCGTCGCGTTCAGTGCGACAGGTACGCAAACGCTATCATTAACCACCGACAGTTAACATCGACGGTGGCTGGCCGCCGGCTGGAGCCGGCCCACCCGGTGCGGATTCCGTTGGTGGTGCCGGTAACGTTCGCCTGTGAGCGCCATCCTCGTCGCCAAGGGCCTGGCCGCCGGATACGGCGGGCGGGCGCTGTTCAGCCAACTCGAGCTGGTCGTCAGCCCGGGTGATGTGATCGGGCTGGTCGGGGCGAACGGCGCGGGCAAGTCCACCCTGCTGCGCCTGCTTGCGGGCCTGGCCAGCCCCGAGCACGGTACGGTCGGGCTCACCCCGCCGGGCGCTTCGGTGGGGTACCTGGCGCAGGAACCCGACCGGCATCCCGACGAGAGTGTGCACGCCTTCCTCGCCCGGCGCACCGGCGTGACCGACGCCCAGGACCGGCTGGACGACGCATCCGTTGCCCTGTCCCGACAGGAGCCCGGTTCGGACGACAGCTACGCGACGGCGCTGGACCGCTGGCTGACCCTGGGGGCCGCCGACTTCGACGAGCGCGCGGCGGTGGTGGCGGCCGACATCGGGCTCGCGATCGACCTGACGGTGCCGACAACGGCGCTGTCCGGTGGCCAGGCGGCGCGGGCGGGGCTCGCCGCACTGCTGCTCAGCAGGTTCGACCTCTTCCTGCTCGACGAACCGACCAACGACCTCGACCTTGACGGACTAGCCCGTCTGGAGGAGTTCGTCACGGGGCTGCGGGCCGGAGCCGTGGTGGTCAGCCACGATCGGGAGTTCCTCGCCCGCACCGTCACCGGCGTACTGGAGCTGGATCTCGCACAGCAACAGGTCAGCTTCTTCGGCGGCGGGTATCAGGCATACCTCGACGAACGGGAGGTGGCCCGGCGGCACGCCCGGGACGCCTTTGAGCAGTACGCCGACCGCCGCGGCGCGCTGACCGAACGGGCCCAGACCCAACGGACCTGGATGGACAAGGGTGTGCGAAACGCCCGACGCAAGTCCACCGACAACGACAAGATCGGCCGAAACCTCCGCGGCGAAACGTCGGAGAAGCAGGCCGCCAAGGTCCGCCAGACCGAACGTATGATCGAGCGGCTCGATGCCGTCCCCGAGCCGCGCAAGGAATGGGACCTGCGGATGGAGATCGCGACGGCTCCGCGCTCCGGAGCCGTGGTCGCCGTGCTGATCGACGCGGTCGTGCGTCGCGGCGGCTTCACCCTGGGACCGGTGACCGCCCAGCTCGGCCGTGGCGACCGGGTGGCCATCACCGGACCCAACGGGTCCGGGAAGTCGACGCTGCTGGCCGCGCTGCTCGGCCGGTGCCCGGTTGACAGCGGCCGGGCGTCGCTCGGTTCCGGGGTGCTGGTCGGCGAGGTCGACCAGGCCCGTGGGCTGTTCGCGGTGGACGCTCCGGTTCTCGACGTCTTCGCCCGGTTGCTACCCGACCTGGTCACCGCCGACCTGCGCACCCTGTTGGCCAAGTTCGGCCTGCGGGCGGACCACGTGAAGCGAGCGGCCGCCACTCTGTCGCCCGGCGAACGTACGCGGGCGGCGCTGGCGCTGCTGCAGGCACGCGGGGTCAACCTGCTGGTACTGGACGAGCCGACGAACCATCTCGACCTCCCCGCGATCGAACAGCTGGAGGCTGCGCTGGCCAGCTACACCGGCACTCTGCTTCTGGTCACCCATGACCGCCGGATGCTCCAGGCGGTCCATACCACCCGCCGGTGGCAGGTCAAGGCCGGCCGGGTCATCGACGCGAGCGCCGGTCAGGTCATTGAACCGAACTGAGTGGCGAACTGAGTGGCAACCTGACGTCGCCAGCCGTCGCGCCCCCGACTGGCCGATCCGTCAGGCACCATCGGACCTACCATGACACTCGCCGACCAGCTGCCCGCAACGCCGGAGCCCGACGACATCTTCGACGCGTTCACCGCGTGGGCGCAAGGGCAGGGACTCACCCTGTACCCCGCCCAGTCCGAAGCACTCATCGAAGTCGTGTCCGGTTCCAACGTCATCGTGGCAACCCCGACCGGGTCCGGCAAGAGCCTCGTGGCCACCGGCGCCCATTTCGCGGCCATGGCCGGCAAGCAGCGCAGCTTCTACACCGCGCCCATCAAGGCGCTGGTGTCGGAGAAGTTCTTCGCCCTGTGTGCCACGCTAGGAGCAAGCCGGGTCGGGATGTTGACCGGGGACGCCGGGGTCAACGAGGGCGCGCCGGTCATCTGCTGCACCGCCGAGATCCTGGCGAACATCGCCCTGCGGGATGGAGCCGACGCCGACGTCGGCCAGGTCGTGATGGACGAGTTCCACTTCTACGCCGACCCCGACCGGGGCTGGGCGTGGCAGGTGCCGTTGCTGGAACTACCCCGCACGCAGTTCATCCTGATGTCGGCGACCCTGGGCGACGTGAGCCGGTTCGAAGCGGACCTCACCCGCCGGACCGGCCGTCCGACCGCGGTCGTCCGCTCCGCCGTACGTCCGGTGCCGCTTTATCACCATTACGTGCTCACCCCGCTGCACGAGACGCTCGAAGAGCTTCTCAACACCCATCAGGCACCCGTCTACGTCGTCCACTTCACCCAGGCGGCGGCGTTGGAACGGGCCCAGTCACTGATGAGCATCAACGTGTGCACCCGGGCGGAGAAGGATGCCATCGCCGAGATGATCGGCGGGTTCCGGTTCACGGCCGGGTTCGGTCGGACCCTGTCCCGCCTGGTCCGCCACGGCATCGGCGTCCACCACGCCGGGATGCTCCCCAAGTACCGGCGCCTGGTGGAGCTACTCGCCCAGGCCGGACTCCTGAAGATCATTTGTGGCACCGACACCCTCGGGGTCGGGATCAACGTGCCGATCCGCACGGTCGTGTTCACCGCGCTGTCCAAGTACGACGGAACCCGAACCCGGCACCTGAGTGCCCGGGAGTTCCACCAGATCGCCGGCCGGGCCGGCCGGGCCGGATATGACACGGTCGGCACCGTCGTCGTGCAGGCGCCCGAACACACGGTGGACAACGAGCGCGCCCTGGCCAAGGCCGGTGACGACCCCAAGAAGCGGCGAAAGATCGTCCGTAAGAAGCCGCCGGAGGGGTTCGTCTCCTGGGGTGTGCCGACGTTCGAGCGTCTGGTGGCCGCGGAGCCCGAACCGCTGACGTCGAGCTTCACTGTCAGCCACTCAATGCTACTCAACGTGATCAACCGACCGGGTGACGCTTTCACCGCCATGCGGCATCTGCTCACCGACAACCACGAGAGCCGCCCCGCGCAGCGCCGCCACATCCGCCGGGCCATCGCGATCTACCGGGCGTTGCTCGCCGCCGGCATCGTCGAGAGACTCGCCATCCCGGACGAGACCGGTCGCACCGTGCGGGTCACCGTCGACCTCCAGCTCGACTTCGCCCTCAACCAGCCGCTGTCGCCCTTTGCGCTCGCGTCTCTCGAACTACTCGACCGGGACTCGCCAAGCTATCCGCTGGACGTTCTGTCCATCATCGAGGCCACGCTGGACAACCCACGCCAGGTCCTCTCCGCGCAGCAGTTCAAGGCCCGCGGTGAGGCCGTCGCCCAGATGAAGGCGGACGGCGTCGACTACGAGCGGCGCCTTGAGCTGCTCGACACGGTCACCTACCCCAAGCCGCTGGACGAGCTCCTCGCGGCCGCGTTCGCGATATACCGACGCGGCCATCCCTGGGTCGACGACCACGAGCTCGCACCCAAATCGGTGGCCCGGGACATGTACGAGCGGGCCATGACCTTCGTCGAGTACGTCGGCTTCTACGGCCTGGCCCGATCCGAGGGTCTGCTGCTGCGCTACCTGGCCGACACCTTCAAGGCCCTACGGCAGACGGTGCCCGAGGATGCCCGGACCGAGGAGCTCACCGACCTGACCGAATGGCTCGGCGAACTGGTCCGGCAGGTCGACTCGAGCCTGTTCGACGAGTGGGAGAAGCTGCGCAATCCGACGCCGGAGGCGTCACCCGTTCGGATCGACGAGCGGCCGCCCGCCGTGACGGCCAACATCCGCGCATTCCGGGTACTCGTGCGCAACGCCCTGTTCCGCCGGGTGGAGCTGGCCGCGCTGCGTCGCTACGACGATCTCGGTGCTCTCGATGCCGACGCGGGCTGGGACGGCGACCGGTGGGCGGCGGCCCTGGAGCCGTACTTCGACCTGCACGGCGAGATCGGCACCGGCCCCGACGCCCGCGGACCGGGACTCCTCATCATCACCTCCGAGCCCGGACGCTGGCGGCTCCGGCAGATCTTCGATGATCCGGCCGGCGACCACGACTGGGGCATCAGCGCCGAAGTGGACCTCGTCGCCTCGGACGAAGCCGGGGCGGCCGTCCTGCACGTCACCGCAGTTGATCAAATGTAGGGCGGACTGTAGTACGGATTGTGCGGACTGTCGTACGGATTGCAGGGCGGGCGGATGACCGCGACCGGGCACACAGCGTGCCGGACACACTGATCGCCGACCGAACCGAGGAGCAGTTCGGCGAAGCCGCCATGACCACGGGCGCCCACCACGAGCAACTGCGACGTCGTGGACTCCAGCAACAGCGCGCGGGCGGCGGAGTCGACGACCACCTCGCTGCTGACACACAGTTGCGGTGGAGCGTCCCGCAGTCCCGTGGCCAACGCATCGTCGAGCACATCGTTTGCATGATCGACAAGGGTCCGGCCGACGGACGCGAGAAACTCCGGATAGGGCGTGGACGCGACCGCCAGCGCATGTACCACCCGCAGCGGCACATCGCGGTACGTCGCCTCACGAGCCGCCCACCTGAGTGCAGCCAACGACGATGGCGAACCATCCACCCCTACCGCCACCGGACGGCGATCACCGGGTACGCCGAAACCCCGGCCGCGGACGACGACAGCCGGTACCTCGCCGTGGTCGACGACCGCCCGGCCCACTGTCCCGTCGAGGGAGCGGTGCGCCAGACCGTGCTCGCGCGAGCCTACGACCAGCATCAACGCCTGCTTCGACGCCGCCAACAAGGCGAGCAACGCGGGCTCGTGGACCACCCGCCGGAGGATTCCCGGGGCCGGATCGCAGGCTGGGAGCCGATCAATTGCCGCGTCGAGAACCGCAGCCGCCGCCGCTGTCAACCCATCACGATCTGCAACGTGCGCCTGTCGGTGGACGATCCTGGGCTGGCCGTCCGCGGTCCAGGCCACCAGCGCGGTCACCGACCGTCGATGAATGGCTGCGGTATGCCAGGCCCACCGCAACGCCTCGGCGGAACCCGGCGAGCCGTCCACGCCGGCAACGATCCCTGGCAGCGCCAAGCTACTACCGTCTGTCATCGCCGTCATCCCTGCGTCCTTCCGCAAACCCGTTCTGAGCGCCACTCGTTTTGATCATGAGGCCGAGGGCGGCCGGGTGCCGGAAGCATCCGGACACAGTGACGGAGACGTCGGACGGAGACGTCGGACGGAGACGGGAACCCCTACCAGGGCTCGCGCGACCGGACTGTCGTGCTACCCGGGTGTCGTACTACCCGGTGGTGCTCGGGGTGGAGGCGCGCACCATCGCCCGGACCGCCATGAGCGCGAATCCGAGAAGATTGCGCCCCGGCCAAGCCGACGGAACCCGGGCCAGGGCGTCGTCGGCGGCCAGACCGATCCCCCATACCCGGTCCAATGGACTCGCCTCCACCAGCACCCGCTCGCCGGTGCCGAGCAGATAGTTACGCAACGCCGGATGCTGACTGAACTTCGCGACGTTGCCCTGGACCACGATGTCAAAGGAGCACTCGCTCCACACCGTCTCATCGAAGCCGCGCACCTGCCGGCCGTGCTTCTTCGCGGCGGCCGGCTCGGCGGTGGCGAGAACCGCCCGAGCCGCGGCCACGTCGCCGAACAGCCGGGCCTTGCGTTCCATCATGAAATGCTCAGCCGTCGGATAACGCAGGCCGTCAACAGTGAACGCGGAGGGCCACCACTGGCTCAGGCAGCCCACGCCGACGCCACGGCCGCCGCCACGCGGCGGATGGTGCCCCCAGAAGAACAGAAGATCCAGAGCGTGCCCAGCCTGTTCCAGCAGGACCAGATCCTCAACCGCAGAGGCGCTTGCCGGGATGCTCACGGCCTGATGGTCGCATGAGTTGCCTCACCTCCAACGGCATTCCCACCAGTGCCCCGGCGACTGCGGCCTCCGGGCGCGCGATCTGACGATCGTGGCGCGCCCTTTGGCCCACCAGCCGAACCATCCAGAGCGTCCCCGGGCTGGGACGGCGCTTCATCGGAGCGGACCCCTGGCCGACGATCACGTTGCGTCGCCGACCCTCGCGCCGGCCGTTCGGCGCGAGGGTGCGGTACCGACGGCAGGAACAGGGCCACGATCTGCAAATCACATGACAACTGCATTGATAAGACCTTTGTCAGAAAAACTCTTGCCCACTTGGACGATCTTCGCTGGAAGACCCGTCAGAACAGGTTCTTACGGACTTGTCACCGTGTTACAGCCGACGGGGCCGACGAGCACCGCCACCGCGACCGCCAACCCCGTGATCGGTAAGGACCGGATACGGTTGCGAGCCAAGGTCGGCCTCCCTCCGGGCGGTCGGCACATCGGGCGCAACAGGCACATCGGGTGCGCCGCCTACATCCACCGATACCTGCTGACGCTATCGCCCGTGCCGGCGCATCCGGGCCGACCACGCCGATCCACAACAGTCCGGTTGAGGACACCGCCCCAACCGGTGGGGCCCAGGGGCGGTGCAGTACTCGCTCGGCCGGCCCACACCCCCGGCTGGTGGGGCCGCCTGCTCGGTGTACCGGCTCGAACATGTCCGCTGCCATGTCCAGCCGTGGTGTGGCCTGGTCCGTGGGGGAACGGTCCCGGTGCGGGTCAGGAGGGTGGGATCGGTTCGGTGGTGATGTCCGCGCCGATGGAGCGGAGTTTCCCGACGGGGTCTTCGTAGCCGCGTTCGAGGAAGCGAGTGCCGCTGATGAGGCTGGCGCCCTGGGCGACGAGTGCGGCCATGATGTAGGCGAAACCGGCCCGCAGGTCGGGGATCTCCAGGTCTGCGGCGGCGAGCTGGGTGGGCCCGCTGACGACGGCGGAGTGCTCGAAGTCGCGGGCGGCGAAGCGGCAGCGTCGGCCACCGAGGCAGGCTGTGGACAGGGCGATGGTGGCGCCCATGTCGTTGAGCTGCCGGGTGTACCCGAACCGATCCTCGTAGATCGTCTCGTGGATGACCGATGCGCCGCTGGCCTGGGTGAGCAGCACGACGAGGGGCTGCTGCCAGTCGGTCATGTAGCCGGGGTGCACCCCGGTCTGCACGTGCGCGGCGGTGAGGTCCCGAGCCCGGTAGAAGGTGATGCCCCGGTCGGTGACGGTGAACTCGCCGCCGATTTTGCGGAGTTGGTTGAGGAAGGTGGTGACGTGCTCCTGGCGGGCGCCGAGCACTTCAACGCGTCCATCGGTGGCGACCGCCGCGGCGGCGAAGGAGGCGACCTCGATGCGGTCGGGGATGGGGGCGTGGACGGCGCCTCGCAGGGTGGGTACGCCCTGGATGACGATGGTGCGGTCGACCTCGACGTCGACGAGGGCGCCCATCTGCTGGAGAAACAGGATCAGATTGATGATCTCTGGTTCGACGGCGGCGTTGGAGATGATGGTCGTGCCGTGGGCGAGGACCGCGGCAAGGAGCAGGTTCTCCGTCGCTCCGACGCTGGGGAACGGCAGAGTGACATGGGTGCCGGTCAGTCCGAGGGTCTTGACCTCGACGGAGCGAATCTGTTCGATGATCTCCGCACCCATCGCGCGCAGCCCCGCAAGGTGGAAGTCCACGGGGCGTTTCCCGATCCGGCAGCCGCCGGGGAGAGGGACGACGGCCTGCCCGACGCGGTGCAGGAGCGGTCCCATCATGAGGATCGGGATGCGGTTCACCCCGGAGTACGCCTCGGAGAGCGCCCGGCTGGTGATCTCCGGGGTGGTGACGCGGACGGTGTGGGGGTCGAGCCACTCCACCCGGGTGCCGAGCTCCGCGAGCATGCCGAGCACGACATCGACCTCGACCATGCGGGGTACCCGCGTCAGGGTGCAGGGCTGGTCGGTGAGCAGGGTCGCGACGAGGAGTTTCGTGACCGCGTTCTTCGCTCCGGACACTTCCACGGTGCCGATGAGCGGCTGCCCGCCTGTGATGCGGTACCGCCACCGGTCGCGGGCCACGGGTGTGGCGATGCCAGGGTTCTCAGCCCGCACGAGGCCACCTCCTAGAGTAGTTGATGAGATGCATTGAGTGACGGACGGTCGGTTACTGATTCAACCAGACGCGGATGCGCTCACCCGGGCGGCGTCGGATATCGGCTCGAAGAGCGGATTGCCGCATACCCGGGTGAGATCGCCGGTGAGAAGCGCCCGGTAGAGGGCGATGCGGGCGTTGTCCTCGACGCGGTAGGCGTTGTCCACGGCCTCGTGGATCGTGCGGCCGATGGTCATCAGACCATGCCGGTAGATCAGGAAAGCCAGGCCGTGGCGGGTCAGTTCCTGCGCGCGGGGAAGCAGCGCGTCGAGGACCTGCGGCAGCAACGCCCTGTTGATGACATAGGGGGCGGGGTTGGCCACGATGCCGGCGGGGATCGGTAGCGGCAGGTCGTCGGGGGTGAGCCGCGCCTTGATCGCGGTGTCGTCCACGGCGACGACCGGGACGGCCCCGAGAACATCGTGGCGGTTGACCACGCTGGGCGGAGCGACGCCGAGGGAGGCGAACGTGGTGGCGTACGGGGAGTGTGCGTGGACGATGCCGCCACAGCGGGGCAGGTGGGCGTAGACGGCGAGGTGGAGGACCGTGCCGGCGGCACCGAGTCCACCGGTCTGCTCCACGATCTCTCCGGTCGGGGTGAGGACGATGAAATCCTCGACGGTGATGTGCCGCCACCCTCTGAACGCCAGACCCGTGGTGGACATCAGAATGGTGCCGTCCTCCAGCCGGACACTGAGCGCTCCACCACCGGATTCCAACACCCCGCGGTGGACCAGTTCACCGGCCTGCTCGACCAGCAGGCGTCGTTCGGTCGTAGACCGCATGATGATTCCTTTCGTTAATCGACAGGCCGGCCGGTCCGGATTCGGTCAGACATGGACGGTGGCGTGTGACATGGACAGCGGGCGTCGCGGTTCGATCTGGACACCGATCGCGGTGAGGGGCCGGACGACCGCGTGGGCGGGCAGGACGGTCTGCGATGCGGTCACGCCGCTGTAGAGGAGCGCGTCGGGGCCGATCAGTACACCGGGGCCGACCGCGGTGTTCACCCCGATCCGGACGCGGTCACCGATGACCGCGCCGAACTTCACCGCGCCGCAGTCGTAGCGGTGCCCGCCGGGCGCCCTTATCGTGATTTCCCGGTCGGGGCAGGCCATGTCGGCGTTCCACAGGTGCACCGACGCGACGATCACGCCGGCGGCCAGGTGTGCGTGGGCGCCGACGATGCTGTGCCCGATCACGACACGGTGGGTGAGTATCGCGTGCCACCCGACCAGAGTGTGGATCACTTCACAACCGTGGCCGACGACGGCATGACCCGATACCACCGAGCCGTCGCGGACGGTGGAGAACTCGTGCACGCGGGCGTGCGGGCCGATCAGCACGTCATCCCCGATGATCGCGGCGGGATGGATGATCGCGGTGGGATGGATCCGCTCGACGGTGTGCGTCAGCGCCTGGGCGTGAGCGGATCGGAACGCCGGGGCCAGTCCGGTGATCTCTACATCGGACAGGGTGTGCAACTGCCAGTTGACCGCGACGGGGTCCGCGGCGAGATCGACGAAGGTCCCCACGCGTGGGGAGGTCATCATCCACTCGCTCGCGTGAGCGTGGGCTGGGAGAGCAGTTCGTGGCAGAGCTGCAGGTACTGATCGGCGCAGCGAGCCGGGGTGAAGTAGCCCAGTGCCCGGGCGCGGGCGCACCAGCCCAGCGCCGCCAACTGGACCGGGTCCTCGTTAACGACCCGGTCCAGTACGTCCACCAGCCCGTCCGGGCTGCGCGGATCGAAGGTGAAACCGGTGATACCGTCCAGCACGATTTCCGTGCTTGCTCCGGCGCGGGGCACGACGGCAGGGACTCCCACGACTGCGGCGTCGAGAATCCCCCGGCCAAAGCCCTCCAACTCCGCCACGGAGACCAGGGCGTGCGCGCCGGCGATCCGTCGGGGCAGGTCCTCGACCCAACCGCGGAAGACCACCGGCGCCCCACATGCGGCGATCTGCGCTTCCACCACCGGCTGCGCGGAGCCGAACCCGCCGTAGATGTCCACCGTGACGCGGTCCCGCAGCCGGGGGTCGGCGACCGCGTCGACGAGACGGTCAAGGTTCTTCCAGGGCGCTGCCCGCGCGACCACGACGAGACGCGCCCTTCCCCCCGCCGTGGATGCGGGCGGGGGCGGCCGCCATTCGGGGATCGCGACACCGTTATGAATCATCTGGACGGGTAGCGCGACGGGCGCGCAGCCGCGGATCGACGCCGCGGACGCTTCGCTGATCCCCACCCATCGGGCCACGTCGTCGGCGAGCAGTTCCCACGGCAACCCGTCGGGAATGACATCGGCGAGTTCTCCGGTGGCGGGGTCGACCAGCCGGATCCGGTGGGTGGGATGCAGCACGCCGCGGACCACTGTCACGACCGGCACGGATGCGGCTACCTGCACGTCGACAAGGACGGTCCGATGACTCCCGATGATCACAGTGGCGTCGCTGGTGACACATGCGGTCAATGCGGTGGTATAGCCGGCGAGGTCGTCCACCACATGGGTCACGACCCCCTCCCCTACCGGTGGGCAGGATGGGCCGCCCGCGAGTGTCCACCAGATCAACGTCACGGGGACGTCCAGTTCGGCGGTGGTCTACGCCGCAAAGCAGTCGTCGGACAGCTCAACGAAGTAGTCGACCTCCTCCACGGCACCCACCCGCCCGACGTCCACACCGAGCTGTACCGGGTCACTGCGGATCTCGCCGAAACCGCCGGAAACGTGCTGTGGGACTCCGGACAGCGCGGCCGTGCACAGCATTACTTCACCCTCGGTATCAAAGCCGCCTCCCAGGCGGGGGACCGGCCGCTCGCCGCGCACATCCTCGCGACCATGGCGGTCCAGGCAGTCGAGTCCCGTGACCTCCACGGCGGACTGGACCTCATACAGCTCGCTCAGCACGGCATCCGGCGCACCCCGCTGCCGCGCATGACTGCGATGCTCGCAACCCGCGAAGGCTGGATCTACGCGCAGCTCGGCCGGGTCCAAGACTGCCACCGCGCGATCGGTTACGCCGAAGAGGCATTCGCCGGCACCTGCGACGGCGACGCCCCGACCTGGCTGGACTACTTCACTGCGGCGGAACTCGCCGGTAGCACCGCCTCGGACTACCGCGACCTTGCTGTGCACGACCCCGCGCAGTTCCAGCGTTCCGCCCACCGGTTCGAGCGCGCCCTGACGCTGCGCGGCGACCAGTCCCTGCGCTCCCGGGTGTTCGATCTCACCGAACTCGCCAACGTCCACATCCGCCAGGGCAACGTCGAACAGGGCTGCGTGATCGGGCACCGCGCCGCCGACACCGCACGGTCCCTGAACTCCTACCGGGTCAACCAGCGCCTCACCAACCTCCTGGCGGCCACGGAACCTTACCGCACCCTCACCGTGGTCACGGAGCTACGCGAACACATCGACGCCCTCGTGGAGCCGGCGCTGTAACCCAGGATGGTCACGGCTTGGCACCGTCATGGAGGTACACCGCCCGACCGCACCGGCGCACCGCCATCGCCGCCTCAAGCCGTCGCATCCGGTCCCGTGGCAACAGATCGGCCGCCGCGCCCACCGTGACGAACACGAACGACCGCAGTTCATCGGCCGGCAACCGAATCGAGCTGATCTGCCCGGGGCTCATCACGCCGCCATCAAACAACCAGCGCATCCCCCCGACCCGACCCACGCCAGGAGACGCCCAGTCCGCGACCAGCAGCCGCAACGGTCTCGGCGCAGTCACTCCAAGCTCCTCCTGGACCTCCCGTACGCACGTCTCCCACGGCGACTCGCCGGGCTGCGCCATGCCGCCCGGGAACTCGAACCCCGGCTTGTAGGTCGGTTCCACGAGCAGAACCCGACCCGCGGCGTCGAACAGCAACGCTCCCGACGCTGTCACAGGCCCGGTGGCGGCCACCGGCGCCATCCACGCATCGCTCACACTCAGTCCTCACGCCGGTCAGTGTCACCGTAGGCAGCGGCGACCGCCGGCGCCACTTCGAACACACCTGACCCCGACGGGGGTGCCCGAGAGCTGCGCGAGAATCGGCGCTACCGTCGGATGGTGCGGGTAGCGACGTGGAACATCAACTCGGCGAAGGCGCGGCAGGCTCGTCTGATCGAATGGCTGGACCGGGTCCAGCCGGACGTGGTCTGCCTTCAGGAGACCAAGCTCGCCGATGACGCATTCCTCGAGCTCTTCGATGAAGATCTCTTCCGGCGCGGCTACACCGTCGCACATCACGGAAACGGCCGGTGGAACGGGGTAGCGATCTTCTCGCGGGTCGGCCTGGACGACGTCGAACGCGGGCTCGCCGATGGTCCCGGCTTCCCGGAGCCAGAACCTCGGGCGCTGGCCGCGACCTGTGGTGGCATCCGGGTCTGGTCGCTCTATGTGCCCAACGGCCGGGCGCTCGACGATCCGCACTACGCCTACAAGATCACATGGCTCACCGCGCTGCAGGCATGCCTGGAAAAAGCCCTGACGACCACGCCGGTACTCGCCTGCGGTGACTTCAACATCGCTCCCACCGACGCCGACGTGTGGGACCCGGCCGACTTCGTCGACGCCACCCACGTCACCGACGCCGAACGCCAGGCCCTGCGAGGGCTGACCGACCTCGGTCTGGTGGACGTCACGCGCGCACGGTGGCCGGACGAACAGGTCTTCACCTATTGGGACTACCGGTCGCTGATGTTCCCCAAAAACATGGGTATGCGCATCGATCTCGCCTTTGCCAGCGCTCCGGTTGCCGAACGGGTACGGGCGATCTGGGTGGACCGGGCGGCCCGCAAGGGTGCGGGCACATCGGACCACGCGCCGGTGGTCGTCGACATCGACGAGGCACCCGACGGCGACATCGGCCCGATGGTCCCGCCTCCCTCACCCCGCGCACAGCGCAAGCCGACCGGGGCTGACCGGGGCTGACCAGCTGGCGAGACCCTCGCGGTCGGCCCGCAGGCGGTGAGCAGGCGGTGAGCAGGCCGCGGGTCAGCCCGCCTGTACCCCGCCAGCCGTCCGCGTCTGGGTGGCCACGCGCGGCTCGGCAGCTGATGCTGCCGGCGCGTCCGCCGAGTCGCTGGACCGATCGCGTTGCGGCGCGCCGGCGATGACCGGGATACGCCTGCCGCGACCGACCGTCCTAGAGCGCCCGGCAATAGGGACACGGCGTCGCGGGGCTGGGGCACGCACCTCGCCACGTTGTCGTCGGTCGACACCCAACACCTCCGGTGCCTCCCTCCTCCGCCTCGCGATCTACGCACCCCAACCCCGCTCCTTCATCCACGCCCCTATTGCCGGGCGCTCTTAGCGCCGGCAAGCCGCACCGACAGGACGCCGTTGTCGTAGGTCGCGAAAATCTGGTCCGCGCCGACGCCGTCCGGCAGGTTGAACTCACGCTGGAAGGCGCCATGGCGACGTTCCCGTAGCACGACCGTACGGCCGTCATCGGGATGGCCGTCGCCCGTGCGGGCCTCGGTGCGCTCCCCACGGATGACCAGGCGGCCCCGCTCCAGCTCGACTGCGACGTCCCTGTCAACGTCGACGCCAGGGAGCTCCACCTGCACGACGATGTCATCCCCATCCATGACGACATCGGCCGCGGGGACGAAACCGGTGCGAGCCATCCGCGTCCGGTCAGGCACACCCCAGGTACGACGGACGATCTCGTCGAACTCTCGGTCCAGACGTCCGAACGCGGCGAACGAATCCCACAGGTAGGCGGTCATGACTTCTCCCTTCAAAGTCGGTTCCTGTCACGCTCGATCCCCGCACCGAATCGGGATCGTGTCATGGTTGTTGAGCCTAACAGACTCAGACTTATGAATGATCCAGGAAGCAATCTCGGTCCAGGACCTGTGCTTGTGACCCGCGGCCGCCGACTCAGCGCAGCCGACCCACGGCATCCCGTCCACCGGCTCGACGGTGGACTTTCCGTGGGACCGGCGCGAGGCGGCGCCCGCTCCCGGGAGACGACTCCACCCCCACCAGGCGACGTGACGGCCCGGACGAGCCCGGACAAGCACGGACGAGCACGGCTCGCTACCGTGCGTCCGCGTAACTGACGTTGATCGTCGTGAAACCCAAGGCGCTGAACAGGCCTCGCAGCATCCCGGTGGTATTGCGTTCGGCCAGAGTCAGGACGGAACCATCGGCCTTCGCCGCCTGTGTCATCCTGTCCGCGGCTACCACATAAAGTTCGCGATCATCGCTGGCGCTGCCAGTGAGAAAGCCACCGATCCGGTCCAGCACGCCTTTTTGACGTGCCACGACGTAACTGTGTTCCGGATCAACCCGCGGTTCCGACAACGTCGGCGCGGGCAAGCGGACGGAGACCATCCGCCGGTCTTCGGAGACCGTCACCGCATCCGCACCGAGCTTTCCGAAATCGACCACGGAGTCAACACTGCCGACACCCACGAACAAAGTCCGTTCGCCGCGCAACGTGGCCGGTATGAACCTGGTCTCATCCGCCAGATCGACGACGACTTCAAAATGGGCGCTGGCCGCGTGGTACTCACTGAGATCGGTCAGGGAACGCAGCACCGCGGGCGGACTGCGGTCGATCCTCTCCTGACCGAACGGATTGGTCAGCGACGGCCGCCATCCGCTCACGAACCCGATGCCGGCCAGAACCAGTACGGCGCCGACGACGATGAGCAACAGACGCGCGATACCAAGGCGAACCCGCAGCAGCGCGACGAGACCGGACCTGATACCGGACCCGATGCCGGACCTTTCACTCATGGCAACGTTTGTACCCGCAAACGACCATCTCCGCCCGCCGCACGGCCGCAAGATGCTTCGAAGTCACCTACCCGACCCCGCCCGGACCGCGCCGCTGGGACCGCGTCGGTCGGACTGTGGGCGCGCGGCGGGTACGAGAGCCCCGCCGTCGCCAGCGCTGCTCGCATCCGTCCGCGCAAGAACGATTGCGGTGCGGTCATCGCTGGGACGTCCGGGAGCGTGCGCGCGGACGGCTTCGAAAACCGCGTCAAGCAGTTCCTGCGGGCCCTGCGAAGGGACCCGCAGGATCTCCGCGAGCAGCCGGTCCTCGCCGAACTGCTCACCCCTTTCGTTGCGGGCCTCGGTGAGACCGTCGGTGTAGATGAACAGAGCGTCGCCGGGCTGTAGCCGCAAGCTCGCGGTGGCCCAGGCGCCCGGCGCAGCCAGCAGGCTGGACACCAGCGGCCCGGTGGCGGTGAGCGTGACGACCTCCGCGGTCGGCGATTCCCGCGGCAGAGTCGCCGAGAGCTCCCCTGCTCTGCCGGAGCGACTGCCGGACCGGTGCAGAAGAAGCCCCTGCGGATGGCCGGCGTTGGCATATTCGACCGTCCCGGTCGCCGGGTCGACCACCGCGACCACAGCCGTGGCGAAGACCTCGTCGGTCTCGCCCAGGTTGTCCACGACCCACTCGATGGCGGCTCCGGGGTCGGACACCCCGCCGGTCAGAGCCGCGCCCAGCAGCTGTTTGAGCCGCAGCGCGTACACACCAGCCGCCGACCCGTGGCCGGACACATCGCCCACGACCACCCCGACCCGGCCGCCGGGCAGGTCCACCGAATCGAACCAGTCGCCGGCCAGCTCCCCCTCGGCCGGATCGACCCGACCGCGCACGACCAGCCCGGACGCGTGCAGAGTGGACGGGGTGAGCGCGTCACGCAGGGCGACCACGGCGGGCCCCTCCTGAGCGAGCGCCTCCCAGAGCCGGTCGTTCTGCCGGACGAGGCGTACCAGCTGCGCCCGCATCGCCTCAACGTTGCCGGCAAGATCGACCAGCTCCTTGGGCCCGACCGCGGGGATACGGGTGTCATAACGTCCGGCAGCGACCGCGTTGACCGCCCTACGCAGCGAGGCGATCGGCCGCAGGAGCCAGCGACGTGCGACAACACTCAACGTGACCACGATGACCACAACCAGGAACACCGCCGTACCCAGTGAACTGAGCAACAGGTCCTGGGCGCCGGCGACCCGACCGACGGTGGATGCCTGCTCCCGGGAGATCGCGATCTCAAGGCTGGTCACATCGGCGCGCAGTGCGCCCAGCCGGGTCCGGGCCGTCGAGGACCTCTCGACATCGCGGGCAGCCGCAACAGCACCGTCCTGCATCGCCGCAAGTTCCGGCCGCGCCACGTCCGAGCGCCACGCCTCGTACGCTGCGGCGACGCTGTGCAGTTGGGTGACCAACGTGGTCTGGTCACCCAGGAGCATCTCCAGGCGCGCATAGTGCACCGGGATCAACTTGCCGGCCTCGTCGAACGAATCGAGGAAGGAGCGATCCTCGGTGATCAAATACCCGCGAACGCTGCTCTCCTGATCGACGTAGTCAGCCAGGAGCATGGCCGCGGTGGTCGCGGCGGGATCCAACCGGTTGCCCCGTTCGGCGGTGGCATGGTTGGCCCGGACCGCGGAGTAGACCGCTACCCCGAGGGTGGCGACGCCCACGACCAAGGCCAGTGCCGCCATCGCCCGGATGCCCCGGCGCAGACCCGCCACCTCGGCCACGGTGACTCCCTCCGATCCCCGAAGCCCTTGCCGCATCGATGTCGGGCTCACAGCATTGTCGCCCAACGCGATGACGGCATGGCGCGCAGCCGACCCCTCGGACTCCCCGCCGGAAGCCCTACGCAGAGCGCCCCCAGGATGGGGCGATCACTCAGGGAGCGACGATCCGGCTGCATGGACCATGGATGAAGATCTTTTTCATGGAGAGTTAATGATCATCGCTGCTCACAACGCTTCTCCATCCGTTACGCTCTGTTCGGTCAACGTCCGCCGACCAGGCGGCTGTGCCACACCGAGCCAACACCGGGGCCAACACCGGGGACAACACCGGAGGTCAGCCAGCACCGGGTGTCAGCCGAACACCTGACATCATCCAGCGCCGGAAACCATCCAGCGCAGGCAACCAAGGAGGCAATCACGTAATGACGGCGGAGACTCCGGCGAGGCCACCGCGGATGCGGATACGATCACGACGGCAGACTCGCACGGACCTGCCGCAGCCTCCCCCCGACGCTGCCATCTGGAGCCAGGGGCTCACCAAGCAGTACGGCGCCCGACGTTCAGTGGACCGGCTCAGCCTCCACGTTCCCACCGGGGCGTTGTCAGGTTTCGTCGGGCCCAACGGAGCCGGCAAGACGACCACTCTGCGAATGCTTCTCGGGCTGATCCGGCCGAGCGAGGGCCACGGTTTCGTGCTCGGGCACCCCATCGGAGATCCCGCGGCCTATCTCCCCCGGGTCGGCGCGATGATCGAGGGGCCGACCTTCCACCCCGGCCTCACCGGGCGCGCCAATCTACTCCTGCTGGCCCGCCTGCGCCGGCTCGGTCCGGAGCGGGTCACCGAGACATTGGACTCGGTCGGCCTCACCACCCGGGCCGACGACCGGTTCTCCACCTACTCGCTGGGTATGAAGCAGCGATTGGGAATCGCCGCCGCGCTGTTGCCGAACCCCGAACTCCTGATCCTCGACGAACCGACCAACGGGCTCGACCCAGCGGGCATCCGGGAGATCAGAAGCCTGCTCAAGGACCTCGCTGCGGCGCGGATGACGGTTTTCGTGTCCAGCCACCTGCTGTCCGAGGTCGAACAGATCTGTGACCATCTGGTCATGATCCGTGCCGGCCGGCTACTCTTCCAGGGTCACGTGACCGACCTGCTTGCCGCCGAGGAGCCACGGCTCGTGCTGACCCCAGAACATTCGGGAGACGCCGAACGCCTGGCCGCTCTGCTGCGCGACCACGGCCTGCGGGTCGACCCGCCGCAGGGGTCCTCGATCGGATCGGTAAGCGTACACGCCCCTGAAGCCGTAGCCGCGAACCTCAACAAGATCGCTATGAAAGCGGGGATCACCCTGCGCGCGTTGACCGCCTACCGCCCTACGCTGGAAGAGACTTTCCTGGTCGCAACCGGCGGGATCGACGGCGATCTGATCCCGCGTAGCCGCAGCTCACCGGACGCCTCGCTGGACGCCGCAGTAGCCGCCTCGACAGACGCCTCGGTAGCAGCCTCGGTCGGATTCCGCATCTCCGGCATACCTGCCCCGGACATGCCCGGATGTGCGTCGTGACCCCGATGTTCCGCGCCGAATGGGTCAAGCTCGGTCGCCCACGGTTCTTCTTCGGGACGCTCGCCGCGATCGTCGCCGTCGCGGCGCTCGGCGCTGTGTTGACCATGCTGTCGGTCGGGCATAAGGACTACGACGGTGTGCCGGTCACGGCAGCCGCGGTGGCCGCACCGGACGGGGTCATGCAGGGGTTGGAAGCCGTCAGCATCCTGCTCGGTGTGACGGCCCTCGCAGTCACAGCCGCTGTAATCGGCGGTGACTTCACCCATGGAACGCTGCGTAACCAGCTCATCGCCTACCCCTACCGGCTTCGCCTGCTCGCAGGCAAATGCCTGGCCTTGGCTGCCTTCGTCACCGTGCTGGTTGCCGCAGCCACGGTGGTAGCCGCCGCCGCATCGTTCGCGCTCGCGCCCGTGACGGGCGTGGGTACCGGTGCCTGGTACAGCACAGCCGGTCTGGTCGAGATCGGCAAGGGATACCTGAACGTGCTCGCGGCGTCGCTGGGATACGCGACCATCGGCGTCCTGGTCGGGGTCGTGTTCCGGTCCCCCGCTGCCGCGGTGTCTGTCGGGCTCGCCTACGCCCTACCGCTGGAGATGCTCGTATCGCGTATCTGGAGCCCGGCGGCAGCCTGGCTGCCCGCCCGGCTCATGGACACCTTCGCCGCCGGCGCGCACGGGTATCACATCGCCTACTCCACGGCCGGCATCCGGATCCTTGTCTTCTGCGTGGCCGCGGCGTTGGTCGCCGCCGGGCTGTTCAAGCACCGTGACATGACATCCTGACCAGACTCAGGGCTGACTCAGGGCAGCAGGGCACGCAGGTCGACGCGCATCAGCCACTGGTCGAGCTTGAACGGCGGGTACGGCCACGGGATGGCGTCGAGTACCAACTGGTTGACGGGAAGCCACATCACCCCGCGGTGTGCATCGACGGCGCCCCGCCGGACGCCGATGTAGCGGGTCGACGGGCGTCGTAGTGTACCCAGACCGATGTCCAGCGGCCGGCCCGACGCGAAGGTCATGTCCCGGCCCCGACCCGACGGCCGGACGAGCTGCACCACGCCGTCGAGCCCGGCGAGGACAACCGCCCCGCTGGCCGGGTCGAGAACGATACTGCGGACGAGACCGCCCGTGTCGGTGCCCGCAACGAAGTACTCCGGTGGGTTCAGCACCCCCCAGCTCTGCGCCGGCCAGCCGTCGACCGCCGGCGTCCGACTGACCAGACCCCGCTCGCTACCGATCTTGGGGTAGACGGCGAGCGTCGCGGCGCGCAGTCCGTCCGCCGTGGTGCGGGCGATGTACAGGGTGCCGTTGGCGTCGAAACAGGCGGTCTCCATCCGCGAGCCGTCCGCGGCGGCACGCACCGGGACGCTACGCGGAGTGATCGTCCCAAGCTCTCGGCGCCCGGCACCCGCGGCGTAGGAGAACTCCTGGACGGGGAACGAGACGACCTTGTTGTCCGCTGTCCGACAATCAGTGATCAGCACAAACCGCTCGTCGCCGGCCCGGCTCGTCGGATCGGCGACAACCTCGCGGGGGCTCACCACCACAGGTACGCCGAAGACCCGGACCTCCGGGTACTGCCAGGTGGCGCGCACCCGACCCGCGGTGTCGACGACCAACAGCGCGCCCTGAGCGGTGCCGAGGCTGCTGGCGCCGAAGTACTGCGCGATCACCAGGTGGCCGCTGTCCGGTAGTCTGCTGATCGCCGCCGGGCCGCGTGACCACCTCGGTTCGCCGCTGCCCTCACGCGGGAAGGCGGTCGTGGCCGCGGCGGGCGGCGCGGTCGCGGCGAGCTGGTCGGTCGTCCACGAGCCGGCCGGATCGTAACGCCAGGGTCGTCCCCGCGCCGGGCGGCGGATCTGCCCGAGCGCCGGTAGCTGCCCGTAGACAGCCGTATCCCAGCCGAAGTAGGACACGGACGAGACGAACACCACCCGTTCGTCAGGCCCTGAACCGATCACCGCCACATCGGCCACATCGGCTCCGCCGATACCGCGAAACCCCGGCTCGGCGCGTGGCAGCTCCGTCCGCCCTGTGCTTGACGGTATGACCAGGCGGGTGAAACTCACCGGACCCGGTTCGAACACCGCCAGCTCCATGCCCGACCCGGTCGGCTGAGCCTGGTTGTCCGAGAAGGGTGTGGTGGCGGTGAAGACGGTCCCGTCGGAGGTGACGGTCGACATGTATGCGGCCTGGCCAGGCCCGAAACCCCAGCCTGGAACATCCACTGTGGCGACTCGGATACCCTCGGTGTGGTCCCCGAAACTGTCGGGCGCGCCGAAGAGCACAAGCGCGTCGGACGGTACGGCTCGCCGCGAGCCACCTGCCAGCTTCGCGATTCCCGTGGCGGCGAGAGCGCCGAGACCTGTCGCCGCCGCACCGAGCACGATCCGACGGCGGGTCGTGCCCCGCTGCCTCCCACCGGATGGGCCACGGCCGGTTTCCGGCGGCGCGGGCACGGGTGGCGCCACCGGGGTGGGGGCGGCCCCGGGAACGACAGCCGGGATGACCCCATCGGCAGCAGCCGCGGGAGCAGGCATGGAGCGCGACGAAGTCCGCCCCGGGGACGCCACGACAAGCCCGTGCACGCCCGCCGCCCGATCGCCGCCGCCCTGCCCCGCCGCCAGGCCCGCCGCCTGGCCCGGATCGCCGGATACATCCCCAGCGTGCCCAGGGCCTCGGGGCCCACTGACAGAACCATGATCGAGCGCCGGTTGGCCACTGGGTGCGGGCGGATGGTCCCCCGATACGGATTTCCGACGCATGGCTCCTAGTCTCCGATGACGACCGGGCCATGGATGGTCAGGATGAAAAAACCGCGGGGTGACCTACCGCTCGCGGACAGAACCACCGGACAGGGCCGCAGACCGCGGCGCGCGTTGCGCCGGCGGCTCGGACCCGGCACCCGGCTCGTGGCCGCCGAGCCTGGCCGGCTGCCGCCCCGCGACCGGGATGCGCAGGTCCCGCGCTGCCGGCCGATGAGCCCGCACCACCATGAGGCCGGCCATCGCCGCGGTCACCGCCTGACAGACGAGACCCACAGTGGCCGTGGCGACCAGGTGACCACCGGCGGCAGCCAAGCCCGCGGCGGTGAGCACAGTACCGGCCGCGAGCACGCCCACGACGTCCCGCCGGCCGGCCCCGAGCAGGTAGTTGGTGAACAGCAGCGTCACGGCAAGACAGGTCATGGCCAGTGCCAGGATCCACAGTGTCGAGGCGCCCGCGGCCAGGTGCGGGCCGAACACCACTGACAGCACGGGTCTGGCCGCGACCACGCCTGTCCCCACCAGCAGCAGGCCGGGGGCGGCCACCCAGGCGACCGCCGCGAGCAGGGCCGTGGTGGCGGGACGATCCTGTGCACGGCGCTGAGCCGCCTCCGGGAGCAGGAAGTTCGCCACGGCCAGACCGATGAACACCGGCACCTTGCAGGCCGTCGAAACAGCCGCGTAGGCCCCGACCTCGGTGGGGTTGAGCCAGCCGACGATGACCACGTCCATGTTCTGCAACATCGCGAGTGGCACCAGCGCGCCGAGAGCGGCCGTCGTGTCGTACCACAGCGTGGGCATGGGCCGGGTGTCCGACAATCCCGGCGGGGTCATTCCCCGCGTGGCCGATCCCCGCGTGGCCGATCCCCGCGTGGCCGATCCCCGCGTGGTCTTTCCCCGTGTAGTCCGGGCCGTACGCCGGCGGGCATGTGCGGTGCCGCACAGAACACCGACGATCAGCCCGAGGCCCGCACCGTTGACTCCGAATCCGGCGAATGCCAGACCGATGATGACGACGATGCGACCAGCACCCTCAAGTACAAAGTTATATGCGAGTTCCCGGTAGGCGCGACGCGCCTGCAACAGACCACGCTCGACCGAAAGTGAGACCCAGATCGCAGCTCCCGCGATCGCCTCGGCAATCGCGAATGGATGCGGATAAGACAGGAGCGCCGCCGCCGGGCCGCATACCACCAGACCGACGACACAAGTGACGACAACCACAACTGTGCAGACACCGCGCAGCCGGCGAATCCAGAACCCCCGCGCGTGTCGGGTATCACCGGGGAAAGCGGTGTCCCGCTGTACCACGGCGACCTGCAATGCCGAGCCACCCATCGACAGTATCAGGAAGATCCCGGTCTGAACGACGAGGGCGCCATAGTTCGTAGCATTGAGTACGCGTGCGAGTACAAGGTTGACCAGGAGGTTTCCGCCGTTGACGACAACCCCGGCAACCGCGAGCGACCCGGGGCCGGCGAGGACCCGCACGATCAACTCACGCGCTGCGATCGCCATCCAGCTTCCTCCAGCACGCTATCGCGTCCGACAGCGCGTCGGCGTTTTGCCGCCATTTTCCGGACGTCGTCTGCCCACGGTAGGCCAAGGCCCTACCCGACCCGCATCGGGTGCCCGCGATCTGGCACCATCATCGCGCGGAGCCTGGAACGGCGCGGCGAGACTGCGCCGAAAGCCACAGGGCCGGTTCGGGGTCGAGCTGAAGGGAGCAGACCTGGTGCCCGCAATTGCAGCACCAGCGGGCGATCTGGGCAGGCAACTGGATACGCTCGCTGGCCGTCGTGTGGTGTTTCTCAACTGGCGTGATCTTGAACATCCTCAGGCCGGGGGCGCCGAGCTCTACTGCCAATCGGTCGCAGAGCGGTTTGCCGCGGCTGGCGCGCGGGTGAGTCTGTTCACCTCCCGACCGGCCGACACTCAACGATGGCAGAAAGTAAGGGGCATCGACGTCGAGCGCTCGGGTGGGACATTCGGGGTATACCCGGCCGCGCTGGCCCGTCTCCTACGCGACCGGCACGACATCGACGCCGTGGTGGACTGCCAGAACGGCATCCCGTTCTTCAGCCCGCTGGTGCTGCCCGGTACCCCGGTCGTCCAGGTTGTGCACCACGTCCACCAGCGGCAGTTCCCGCTCTACTTCCCGGCGCCCGTGGCCCGGATCGGACAGCTGCTGGAGGCCCCCGGTAGCCGCTGGGTGTACCGACAGTGTCCCGTGGCCGTCGTGTCACCCTCGACCAGGGACGAAGCGTGGGAGGTCCTGAAGCTGCGCGGGCCACGTTTCATCGTGCCCGGCGGCGTCGATCTTCCGCGGGATGACGGGTCAAGCCGACCGGCGGACCGGCCGACCATCGTCTGTGTGGGCCGCCTCGTCCCGCACAAGCGGCTGCACCTGCTGCTCGACGCGCTTCCCACGCTTCGCGCGGCCCATCCGGGACTGATCCTCGACGTGGTCGGGGACGGACCGGACCGGGAACGGCTCGTTCGGCACGCGGCCGAGCTCGGTCTCGGCGAGGACATTGTGCACTGGCACGGCTACGTGACGGCGATGAAACGGGACCGGCTGCTGTCGACGGCCTGGTTGACCGTGAATCCGTCCCACGGCGAAGGGTGGGGTTTGTCCGTCCTGGAGGCCAATGCCCATGGTGTCCCGGCCGTGGCATTCCGTGTACCCGGGCTACGCGATGCCGTCCGCCATGGCAATACCGGCTGGTTGGCGGATGACACCGATGCGCTCGGATCCACGATCGATGCCGCACTCTGCGCACTCGCAGACCCGGTCACGGCGACCCGCTGGCGCGAACGGGCGCGGGCGTGGGCCGCACGCTTCTCCTGGGACGCCACCGCCGAGCTGCTGGCCCGCATCGTGACCGCCGAGATGGACAGGTTGGGCAACCGCGCGCCGGGCCGCCGCCCGCGGGAATCACGCCGCAGCGACGTCCTTGTCACCCGCGCGGAATTCCTGCTGACGCCGAGGCAGGCGCTGCCAGCCCTGCGCCGTACCGACCTGGTATATCGCAATGTCCCCGAAAGTGACGGGCCTTACCGTGACGGGCCTTACCACGGCGGGCCTTACCACGGCGGGACGGTCCGCGCCGGAGACGATTTCGGCCGCGCGGTCGCGGTGCTCTACGGTGCGGGCCTCGCCGATGCTCGTGCCGCACTCGTCCGGGCCGGTGTCACCGGCCCGATCGAGGTACGGGCCGCGACTGGGGAGGACCTGCTGGTCGCCGCAGTCCGATGTGCCCGGCCCGATGCCGTGGAAGCGAGCAGAACCCCTGCCGCGACCGGTTAGTGCGCCAGGGGTTCCCCATGCCACGGCACCGAAGCCCTCCATCACGGGTTGACCCGGTCGACCGGGTCGACCGGGTCAACCCGGATCAGGTGCGCGGGTCGGGTACGCGGGTCAGATCATCGAGAGCCACCTGGTAGAGCGTGGCGAAGCGCCGCACAGCCGATTGATCAAAAAGGTCACGATGGTAACAGAACGCCAGGTTCAGATCGCCACCATAGCCCGTGGCAGTGATCACAAGTCCCTGTGGCAGACCCGCGAACGCGGCGAAGTACAGCGATGTGATCTGCGGGGTGTCAGCGCCCGACGTAAGCCGGCCAGGCAGCCGTCCGAGGTTGGTCACACTGGCCGTCGGCATCAGTAGCGGTCGCACGACGGTCGCGGCGAAGCGCAGCAGCGCGTGCCGGGCCGGGCCGGGCAGCCAGGCAGTGCAGCGCAGGGCGTTCCCGGTCTCCGCGGGCGGCCCTGCCGCCTTGTTGGCCGCCGTCTGTCGGCACACCGCGGCCAGCAGGGTTTCGGGGTCGCGCCGGTCCAGCGGTGTCATGGCAATCACCGCTTCTCCCGTAAAGTTACCAAGGGCAACCTCCGCATCGCGGTCACGAAGGTTGATCGGCATACGTACCCGCAACCGCCCGGTCTCCCGCCCGGCCGCGGTGTTCCACCGCTCCACCGCCGCGGCGGCGGCCCCCAGCAAAAGATCATTGACGGTGACCGCGCCACCGGTGGCAAGCCGCCCGGCCCTTGGGACGGGAACCGTCATGCAGTACACACCGTAGAGACCGACCTGGCCATCCGGTGATGTGCGGTCGCGCCGGCCGAGGCCGGGCGCGGGGGCGATCCGCCCCCGCATCGGCCGGCGCAGCGCTGTCGAGCCAGGCACGAAGCGGCTGATCCATTCCACGGACGGAGCCGCCCGCCGATGGTGGAGCGAGAGCCCGGCGCCCCCGGAGATGTCGGCCCCGGAGATGTCGCTACCGGCGGTAGCGCTCCGGGGAACACCGCCGTCCACCAGATTGTCAACAGCCGTCCCGGATGGACGACGCGGCATGGTGACGACACGGCGCTCCGGGACGACACAGCTCTCCAGGATCGCGCGCAGCAGCATGGCCACGCTCAATCCGTCGAGAGCGACATGATGCGCGGCAACCGCGAGTGCCTCATCGTCGGGCAACCGCATGTGCAGAACCCGCACCGCAGGCGCCCGGCTCAGGGCAAAGGGGCGGGAGCACAGACCTGCGAACGCATCCCAGAGGTCTCCATCATCATGACCGCTGGCTGTAATGATCGGAATATCGGCGACGTCCGGGAATGACCAACGCCGGCCACGCAGACCGGTGCGCATCCGTGCTCGCGCCATCGAATAGCGGGCCATCGTACCGTGCACCGCTCTGCGCAATGTCCCCGGGTCGATGGCCTCACGGGTACGGGCGATCATGCCAACCGAAACCGGCGCCGACCGGCGATCCGATGCCATGATCATATCTTCCAACACCGAGAAACGCCGTTCACGGGCAGGCCGCACGGGCTCGGGCCCGGCGTGGACCGACCTTGTCGACCGGTGGGGAGCGGATGACCCGGATCGGGGATACGGGACCAGACCGACGAGTGGTTCCGCAACCGGCGTCGGCCGCCACATCTCGCGGGAGTCGATTCTGACACCTTCCTTCCACTTAGTGGTCCCCACGACACACCCCACACGACCCAGTTTCCGTCCCGTCAGGTCAGTTGATGGGATTCGGGCTGGAATAGTGGCGAAGACCTCTTTCATCTCCGGATCCGTCGCACGAGCCGATCACCTGCGGAAGACGCCACCAAATCCGCTTGATGCGACTCTTCTCGAGCGAACCGATCAAACGTGAGAACGGCCGATTCGCAACCGTTCAAGGCCGTAATGACCCAGCGGCAGGCTCAGGCGGCGTCCCCTGTTGCCGGGTGCTCTAAGAATGTGATTTTTGTGCTGTGATACCAGCATCAGAATCACATCGTTGAACCGTTTGAGCGAGAACCGACGCCGATGGGAGATCGACTGGCCGCGCGCCGCGACGAACGGCCGTGGATGTGAGCACGCACGCGAACGCACCTGCGCCGCACAGCTGGACCTGCCAGCCGAAGGCTCCCCGGCCAGAGCCCGGGAGACTGTCAGGCGCCAGCGCCACCGCAGTCGCGGCAGCGCCCACACAACCGGCGGCAAGCCAGGACAGCCCGGTTGACCAACGTCGAGTAACCGTGACCAGCGCCGGGACCACCAGCCCGGCCGGACCTGCGACCAGCGTAACCGCGCACATGCCGCCCGCGATGACACCGTAGCGGAGATGATCTCGCACCTGCTCCGGCTGTTGCCGCCGGACCCACCGACCGGTACCCCACCGACCCGCATCCCACCGACCCGCATCCCACCGAGCGGTACCCCACCGGCCGATGCCCCTCCGACCGGCGCTCCGCCCACGCGATGCCCGGCCGGTCCGCTTGCGCCGGCCGGACGGGAGCACCGCCAGCACGATCAACCCCGCGACCATGATCATTCCGGCACCGAGGTCACGGCGGTAGGTCTGTCCGGGCCGGTTCAGGATTACGATCGTGCCGGCCACCCCGGCCGGAATGATCCATCCCTGCTGCCAGCCATCCACTCGGATCGCCGCCAGCGACACGCCGTTCATGGTCGCGGTCCACGAAGCGTTGGCGTTCTCCCGGACGGCAAGATAGCTACGCTCCCCCGCCGCAATCTCGACCATGCGCCGCTCCGGCGTCCATCCGGCGATCCGGGTCGCCCGAACAGGTACGGCAGGGGCCACTAGCGCGCTGTCGACCAGCGTGAGGGAGCCGACCGCGAACGGCGCCGACCCGGGTTCGGTCGTCAGCAGATGCGGGCCAGCGCTCAAAGTGACCGTTCCACCGTCGGTGCACAGACTCATCGTGACGGACCGCAGCGCTCGGCCGTCATCCGGCAGACCGTCGAGCCGGGTGGAGTAGCGCTGCCCATCAATGATCACCGTTGGACCCGACCCGCAGGGAAGGGCCAACGGCTCCGTGCTCGGCTGCCCGGGATCTGCGGCCACCCACGACGAGTCATCGCCACTGGCGCTCTGGCCGCCGGCACCAATCGGGGCGGGCGCGATCGGCACCGCCTCGCCCCTGACGGTGAACGCGAGGGGGCGCGGTACATCAAAACGCCGACTGAGCTGTCGCTCCTCGTCATCCTCGAACGGCTGGGACGGATCGGCCCGATTCCGCGCGAACGCGTAGACGATCCGCCCGGAGTCCGCGCCGGAGAACCACCGTGCCATGTCGGAGGGTGCCTGCAGATACCGCTGAAACCTGATCCCGGGAATCGTCATTTCACGAATTCCCGCGCCCAGAAAGGGGTCGCCGTCGCCGGTAACCTGCTCGAAACCGACCCGGAACCACCGGGTCGGACCGGCGGGTACCGCGAGCTGTTGTGCGGATTCGATCGGCTTGACCGGGGTGACCACTGAACCGGCCTGGGTAGTCACCCGCAGTGCCCGCACGATCGGACGGGACGGACTCTCCTCCAGCAGCTGCACCGTCAACGTCGGTACCTCGACCATTCGCGCGACGTCGACCTGCAACCACTGCCCCGCCGAGCCCCCGTCGGTCCTGACACTCTGCCATGCGGAACCGGGATCACCGTCCACGGCATTCGCGGGCGCCAGGCTCGGTGCGGCCGCCAACTCAAATCCATAGGACGACGCGATGACCGACATCCCACCGACATAGCCGGCCGTCGTCTGGTGCCCGGCCACCGCCCGATCGGTCCACTGATCGGGCGGCCCCGAGGCACCCGCGACGTCCTCATGCGGTCCGAGGACGTAGGACTGAGCGCCGTGGACGAGCCCGAACCGGTTGTCACGGCGGGTGAATGTGTCAGTCACCACCCATGTGGTCCGTGGGCCGACGACATCGGCAGCAGCCGGATCAGCCGCGGTGGGACCAGCCACAGCCGGCTCGGCGGCAGCCGGCCCAGCCGCGGTAAGGCCAGCCGCGGTGGGACCAGCCGTTCCGGCCAGGTCACTGGCCAACACGGTGGCCTGGTCGGGCAACACCCGCTGGGCCGCCATCGCCACGGTCGCCTCGGCACCACCGGACACGATCAGCGCGGTAGCTGCCGGATACGCCTGCACCAGGCTCGCTCCGCCCGGGACCACCCACACCTCCAAGGCCGGCACCCGCTGCGTCGGATTACGTAGCGCCGGGACAAGCCTGGCCTTCGCCGCGGTACGGGCCGGGACCATCGGGCCGAACCGCGCGGTCTGTCGCAGACCGGATCCGCGCAGCGCGCGGCTGATCTGCGCGGATGACGGCGGCACATCCCAGTCCTTGTTCTGCAGATCATTGCGGACGAGCACCTGTCCGACCCCGGCCCGGGACAGGGCCTCGGCAAGCCCTGGTGCGGATCCGAGCGTGAGCTCGCGTTCGATCCCGTCCATCCACCGCATGACACCGATCCCACCGAGCGGGATCAGACTGCGAACCCCCCAGGGTGTCCGTGCCAACCACTGCATCGGCTCGTCCAGCGGACGACCCCAGTCGTACTCACCGAACGCCGTTCCCGGCAGCACCAAAGTCCGGCCGCCGGTCGGATTCCGCGCCAGCCAGTCCGCAGCCTGCCCCCAGTAGCCCGGAACGTCACGGAACGCGCCGGTGGGGGTTATCCTGCCGGCAAGCGCAGGGGTCATTCCCGCGATCACGGAGGCGACGGTCACGACGACCACGACCACACCCGGCTGCCGCGCGGCGACCCTGCCGCGCCCAACAGGCCGCCCGCGCCGGTCGACCGCGCCACTGCGGTCGCGGCGCCGCCACGCGGCCGCGACGGACAGGGCGTGAGCGAGACCGAGCACCATCGGTAGTCGGACTACCGGCTGGAACTTGTAGACATTGCGCAGAAAACCGAACGGAGCGCCGAACAGATCGCGGACGGTATCCGCAAATGGGCTTGCGGGTTGTCCAGGGTAGGCGGCGCAGATGGCGACGACCCCGACCCCGAACGTGAGCACCAGAAAGCGTCGGGCCGGCAGATCTGCGCGTGCGAGCCCCCAGACTCCCAGCGCCGCCACCAGGCCGGATCCGAGGACCGCGGCGAAGGTGGTGACGTATTCGGACGCCGCGGGCAGCCACGGACTCGGCAGGCGCAGGTAGGCCATCCAGTCGCTGGCGCCCCGCAACGCCTCGCCGACCGACGTCGTGGCGGTCGTGGTGGTGGCTGTCTCGGTGTAGGGAAGAAAATTCAGGCCGTACCGCCGCTGCATTCCCAGCGCCAGGACCCACCATCCGGTCGCGAGCAGCACCGACAGGATCCACCAGCCCCGAAGAGCCCAGGCCCGCCGGTCTGTTCCGGCCAGGACGAGCCAAACAGCCGGACACAGCAGGACGTCCAGGGTGACGCTCGCGTTGACGCCTCCGGTGGCGAAGATCGCGAGCCCGGACAGTGCTGCGGCCCGCCGCGGCGACAACCGCCGCAACGAGCCGACTGCATCCCGCCGCACCGCGAGCACGAGCGGAAGGACCATCCACGGCAGCATCGCGCTCCCCGTCAGCGCGACGGAGGTTGAACCGATCTTGCCCAGGACGAACGGCGATGCGGAGTAGGCGATCCCGCCGATCACTCGCTGCGCTCGGCCACCGACGCGCAACGCGTCGGCGAGCCGGATGACTCCCCACGACGCGACGGTCAGTATCAGAGCCATCCACAACCGCTGAGTAACCCACGGTGGTAGACCCAGCACTTTCCCGCTGACGAAGAACGACCCCATCGGGAACACGTAGCCGACGTACTGGTTCGGGAGTAGGCCGAAGTCCGACGTGGAGCGCCACAGATGGGTGTTAGCGGCAAGAAAGCGTACCGGGTCCACCGCAAGATCGAGCTTGGTGTCCGCGGCAAGCCTGCCAGGCGCCTGGAGCAGACACAGCAGGACGAAACCGGCGGCCATCGCCGCGATGCACCACCGCGGCGCGCGGCCGAGGTGGTCGCGGTGGTCGGAGGCCGCCACCGGCGCGTCACACTGCGGGCCGGGCGACGCCAACCACCGGCCCGCCGAACTGCGTGGTCGAAAGATGATCATACGACCTCGCGCGGAGCCGACGTCAGGCCAGTATCCCGTCCACCTCCGGTCCTGGTCGACCCGGGCATCTGCACCGATCCACCGTCGGTCGCCAGCGCGCTCGTACCCATACTGAGCACGCGGGCAACCGGGGTCCGAGATGCCTCCGCTTCCGGCGCTGGCTGCGTGCCCGTCCCTGCTGCGGCACCCGGGCGCCGTACCTCAGCCAACGGCGTGGGTACCGCCTGCAGGACCACCGACGGTGCTGCCTCGCCGGTCCGCAGGTGCAGCGGTGTGGACAGGACAGGCACCCGCCGCCGGTAACGCCGGGCCCGAATCACGTCGACCAGCATCGCCGGAGTGTGCCTGGTGACCCGAAAGGTCCCGCCGGCCATCTCCGACCAGTGCACTGGAACCTCAGCAATTCGGTAACCCATCGACCGCGCAAGCGAGAGAACCTCGACGTCGAAGCCGAAACCGGTGGACCGCGACAGGCTGAACAGCAGTTTCGCCTCAGCATGCCGAAACGCCTTGAAGCCGCACTGGGTGTCGGCGACGTCCAGTCCCGCGAGGGTCCGGGTGATTCGGTTGAACGCCCAGCTACCCATCCGCCGGCCGCTCGTGCGCAGCGCGTTGTCACCGATCCGGCGCGACCCGAGCGCAACCTCGGCATCGTTGAGCGCCGCGAGCAGCGGCGGGAGATCGTTGAGATCCGACGCCATATCCGCATCCATGAACACGATTGACGCGCCCCGCGCCATCGCGACACCTGCGCGAATTGCCGTACCCTTACCGGAGTTCCACGGAAGGCTCACGACGCGTGCCCGCGGCAGTTCACTCAACAACCGCTCGGCAACCTCGGCGGTGCGGTCGGTGCTGCCGTCGTCAACAAGGATCACCTCCGCGCCGGCAAGCTTGCCCACCACAGCCACCAGACGGGGCAACGCCTCCGGGAGCCGGTGCGCCTCGTTGTAGGCGGGGATGACGATACTGACGGGAACGTGGTCCAAGAGTCACTCCCAAGCTGCGTCGGCAACGACAAGGGCGGTTGCGATCACCTGCCGATCGCGAAGCACCTCGTGACGTCCGAACTGGTCCGGCCGAAGATTCGATACGGCATCGCCGCGCCGGTGAAATCCGATCCGCCAAAGCAGTATTCACCCGGCGAGGACCGACCGACAATCCACCATTACGCTGCCAACAGACTGGCGGCACGTTCTGGGCACGCGGGATGGACGGCAGATATCCGTACATGCGCCCACCGATCCTTCAATGGCCTTCCCCGAGGCCTCCGGCAACACGACACGAACCATGTCCACAGCATGGTCGGGCGATTTGTTGGTACACAGTTTCTCGACTGCTCGGAACCCGGTTGACAGCCGGCATGCCGCCGGAAATCCGCCGCGACATCCGCACTGAACACCGCCATCCCTACCTCACTCTCGGTTACCCTGCGCGCCTCCGGGTGCGCGATCCCGGCTTGGCTCGCACACCCGGAGGCCCGCAGGGATCTCGCGGCGACCGTCGTGCCCAAGACAACGACCCGCGAGCGGGCGCTGCCCACCCGCCGGGCGCTCTAAGAGCGACCGGCAATAGGGGACGCGGCGTCGCGGGGCCGGGGCACGCACCTCGCGTCGTTGTCGTCGGTCGACACCCAACACCTCCGGTGCCTCCCTCCGCCGCCTCGCGATGCACGCACCCCGGCCCCACTCCTTGATCCACGCCCCTATTGCCGGGCGCTCTAACACCTGGGACATCTTCTCGCAGGCGGGGCGCTCCCCTTCGTCCGCCACCCGCATATCACTACGACACACATCCGACAGTGACCCCTTCGTCACACCATGACCACAGTCGGACACCGAAGCATCACCGACCGAGATGGCAGGCCATCCCTCGTCGGACCTTCGGCCGCGCGAAAAACCATGATCGTACGACCTTTAGCCCGACATCCCCCAAAACACCTCCGGCCGACCGTTGTCTGTATGTTGTCAATGAATCGCGTCACCGGGGAGGGCGAGCGCTCACAGGCACGATCGCGCCATGATCGCGTCCTGCCGTTCCCACCGCTGGCCCCTTCAACAGCGTTCGGACGAAAGGCAACCGGAACAGGTCTGCACCCCGTTCATTCACCCGATGGTCGTGCTGTCGCCGCAATACCGAGGCCGGTACCCAGCATAAGGGAATCGCCGCACGAGATCCTCCTTATGTTCCTCCCGGACATCTACCCGAAGCCGGAATCGCAGAACCGCGTGCGCAGTCAGTTCGCCCCCGACCGGGCGCACTTAGAGCCTGTTTTGAATCTTCTGTCCGGGCGATCCACGCCCAGCCGGCCCCCGGCTGCGTTGTCGGCCAAACCGATACAACTCATCCGGTATCGCTTCGGCCTCCCGCCTTGCCGGGAACCACCTGGACGCGGCTCGCTGTCCGAACCCAAGATTCAAAACAGGCTCTGAGGCATTCTGGATCCCGAGGATGTCCGCGCGGGGTGGGCGTCGCGCCGAACAGGAGTGATCGATGACGGAACGTCCTGTGACAGCCCCGGCCCCGGCCCCGGCCCCCGGAGACGACGGTCCGGCCCTACCGAGCCCAGCGGGTTCCGGCAGCGATCCGAACGAAGGATCAGGTCGCCGGCGGGACATGGGCGATCCTGGTCTGCGTGCCCTGGTCGGCGCCGGACGCTCGCGGCTGCCTCCGGGAACGGCCATGCGAGCCCGGGACGTCGCCCGGCCCGACCTCGACGACCTGGCCGAGGCCGAACGCACCGTCGTGCTTCGGCGGCGCCCATGGACCGACCCCGCCACCGCCCCCACGACCGTCCCCCGAACACAGCGCCGGCGGTAACTCAGACCACGCTTGAACCTGCGTCAGCACCTGCGTCAATCCTTGTGTCCGGCTGGGCCGCAGATCGGGACGCCCAGGTCAGGGAGCGAGCGGCGCAGACGTCATCGGCACCACGCCGGATCGCTCGTAGGCCGCGAGCATGGTGATCCGCCGACTGTGACGTTGCTCGGCGCTGAACGGCGTCCCCAGGAACACCTCGATGATGCCGACAGCCTCCGAAACGGTGTGCATCCGCGCACCGACACTCGCGACATTCGCGTCGTTGTGCAGCCGGGCGAGCCGGGCCGTTTCGGTGCTCCAGACCAGGGCGGCGCGCACGCCGGTGACCTTGTTCGCGGCAATGGCCTCGCCGTTACCGGAACCACCGATGACGACGCCCAGACTGCCCGGTTCGCCCGCAACAGCCGCGGCTGCCGCTATCACGTACGGCGGGTAGTCATCATCCGGGTCATAGGCGGCCGGGCCGTGATCAACCGCTGAGTGACCCAGCCCGGCCAGCCGAGTGATCAATGAGGTCTTGAGTTCGAAGCCTGCGTGGTCGGAACCGAGATGGACGCGCATGGAACGAAATGATGCCCGTCGCGGACCGCCGTTACTCCCCCCACTCCCATGATCTAGGAAAGACACACCCGACGGGTGATACCCGCGGGGCATCCGTCCCCGATCCTGTTCACCGGATGGTCCTTGACAGCGACGACCCGGCCACGGCGGCTGGCACCGACAGGGTCCGACCGGTCGGATCAGTCGAACACGGGGCCGCTGTCCCGGGTGCGCTTGAGTTCATAGAAGCCGGGAGTGCCCGCGACCAGCAGCACGCCGTCCCAGAGCCTGCCCGCGGCCTCCCCCTTGGGCGTCGGCGTGACGACCGGGCCGAAGAAGGCTGTGTCCCCCACCGCGATCACCGGCGTGCCGACGTCCATGCCCACGCGGCTGATCCCGTCATGATGGCTCACCCGCAGCGCATCGTCGAACTCCTCGGACGCCGCCGCATCGACAAGATCCGGATCCAGGCCGACCTCGGCCAGCGCCGCCGCAAAGGTGCTGGCGTCCCACTCGGCCTTCTCCAGGTGACGACGCCGGCCCAGCGCCGTGTACAGCGGCAGCAACACGTCATCACCGTGTCGTGCCGCGGCCGCGATGGAGATCCGCACGGGTCCCCACGCGCGCCGCATCTGCTCCCGGTACGGTTCGGCAACCTCCCTGCCCTGGTTGAGCACGGCAAGGCTCATCACATGCCAGCTGAACCGCACCGGCCGGACCTGCTCGACGTTCAGCGCCCAGCGCGAGGCCAGCCATGCCCATGGGCAGCTGGGGTCGAACCAGAACGCGGCCGTGGTGATCGGCGTGACTGTGTCGTGATCCGTGGTGGTGATGGTCGAAACCGACTGTGGTGAAACACTCTGCGTTGTCACAAGCCACTCCTGATCATCAAGCGAGGTGGGCTCGGCGCTGTCCCGTATCCCGCTCAACCATCGGAAGCGGCTGGCTGTTTCCCGGACCGGGCGAGGTAGCTGGCCACCCGGTTGAGCACGGCCACGAACGGCACTGCGGCAATCGCTCCGGGGATGCCGGCCAGTACACCGCCCGCGGACAGGGAGATGACGATCGCGAGCGGGTGCAGGCGCACGGCCCGCCGCATCACCAGGGGCTGCAGCAGGTGACCTTCGATCTGCTGGACCCCGAGCGCAAACCCGAGAATGATCAGTGCAGGCACCCAGCCGTTCGAGACGAGCGTGACCAGGACGGCCGCCCCACCGGCCGCGGTTGCTCCGACAATCGGGATGAACCCGCCCAGAAACGTCACCAGGGCCAGCGGTGCGACGAGCGGAACCCCGACCACCACCAACCCGATCGTGATACCGGCGGCGTCCATGAGCGCTACGAACATGGTGCCGCGGACGTATCCGGTGAGTGTCGACCATGCCTCCCGGCCCGCGCCGCGCACCCTTGCCTCACCGTCGGGCGGGAAGCGGGTGACGATCCAATCCCAGATCCGGTCACCGTCGTGGACGAAGAAGAACGTCGAGAACAGCGTGAGCAGCAGACCCGTGATCACCTCCGCCGCAACTGTGGCCCCGGAGAGCACTCCGGAGACAAGGCGGCCCCGGTTGTTCGCCAACGTCTGGGTGATGTCATTCGTGAGGTCGTCCAACTGCTTCTGCGACAGGTGCAGCGGCCCGTCCTGCAGGTAGTCACGGACCTGTTCCACACCCTTGCTGATCTGGTCAGCCAGCGTCGGAAACTCGTTGGCCGCGTTGAACCCGACGCCGACGCCCACGCCCACCACAATGATCAGAAAACCGAAGATGGTCAGGAAGGACGACGCGAGTCTCGGCACCGCGTGCCGACGCAGAACCAACGCAACCGGGCGGATCAACGCGCTGATGAGCAGGCCCGCGATCACCGGAATCACCACGATGCGGACCCGACCGATGGCCAGCAGGAGTACGTAGATCGCCGCACCGATGATCAGAAGGCGCCAGGACCAGCCGGCGGCCGCCCGCAAAGCCATGGGAACCTGTGGTTCGCCCAGAGCGGCGGGCGTCGGCCCCACCCCGCCGGGCGGGCCAGGCGGATCAAGCGGGCCGGGCGGAGCCGTGTCCCTCCGACGGGATGGACGCCCAAAACCGGTCACACGCCTCACCGATGTTCTCCCTCACCGTCACGGCGCCTGCCGCGCTTGAACCGGCCATGCCGCCCGAACGTTCCAAACCAGCATCAAACTCGACCGCGGGTGCACCGGGTAGCTGTTTGTCCGTACCGGCCACAGATCCGTGCCGGCCACAGATCGCCACCGGCCACAGATCCGTACGGGTATGCCCGATGGAGCGGACGTGCCGGCTGCCCGGGGCGTGGGAGACTGTGGGATCCACGCCCCTATTGCCGGTCGCTCTAAGCCGCCGGACCCGGACGTCCGCCACCCTCGCCCCGGTGCGGGACGCTCATCCGACCTTCCGAAAGGACCTGCGTGTCAGCCAACAACCTCACCCGCGACGAGGCGCGTGAGCGCGCCCGGCTGCTCAACGTGTCTTCCTACGAGGTGAACCTCGATCTGACGGTCGGCGACGCCACGTTCGCGTCCCGGACGACGGTGCGCTTCACCTGTGCCGAGCCGGGCGCTTCCACCTTCATCGAACTGATCGCCCCGGCCGTCCGCTCGGTGACCCTCAATGGTCAGAGCCTGGACCCGGCCGAGGTGTACGACGCGAACCGGATCGCGCTGTCGGATCTGGCGGAGGTCAACGAGCTGGAGGTGGTGGCCGACTGCGCCTACTCGAAGACCGGCGAGGGCCTGCACCGTTTCGTCGACCCCGTCGACGGCGCCGTCTACCTGTACACCCAGTTCGAGACCTACGACGCCCACCGGATGTACGCCTGTTTCGACCAGCCGGACCTCAAGGCGGTCTTCCATCTGTCGGTGGTCGCCCCGGCCGGCTGGACGTGCATCTCCAACGGGCGCCGGCTGGAGTCCACCGACGCAGAGTCGCAGCGGAACTTCTGGCTCTTCGCCGCCACACCGGTCGTCTCGACCTACATCACCGCGCTGGTCGCCGGCCCGTATCACGAGGTCCGTGACCACCACGACGGAATCGACCTGGGCCTGTACTGCCGGCAGTCACTTGCCGAGTTCCTCGACCCGGACGAGCTCCTCACGATCACCAAGGCCGGCTTCGACTTCTATCACCGGGTGTTCGACTACCGGTACCCGTTCGACAAGTATGATCAGCTCTTCGTCCCCGAGTTCAACGCGGGTGCGATGGAGAACGCCGGTTGCGTGACGTTCCTGGAGGAGTACGTCTTCCGCGCGAAGGTCACCGAGGCCCGCCGGGAGCGGCGAGCCGAGACGATCCTGCACGAGATGGCCCACATGTGGTTCGGCGACCTCGTGACGATGCGCTGGTGGGACGACCTGTGGCTGAACGAGTCGTTCGCGACGTTCATGTCGGTGCTCGCCCAGGTCGCCGCGACCCGGTTCACCAACGGCTGGACGACGTTCGCCAACGCCGAGAAGGGCTGGGCCTACCGGCAGGACCAGCTGTCCTCCACCCATCCCATCGTCGCCGACGCGCCCGACATGGACGCGGTACGCACGAACTTCGACGGGATCACCTACGCCAAGGGCGCCTCCGTCCTCAAGCAGCTGGTGGCGTGGGTCGGCCAGGAGGAGTTCCTGGCCGGGCTGCGGTCGTACTTCCGCCGGTACGAGTACGCCAACACCTCGCTGCGGGATCTGCTTGACGAGCTGGAGAACGCAAGCGGCCGGGACCTCTCGGTATGGTCGGCGGACTGGCTGGAGACCACCGGGGCCAACACCCTGCGTGCCCGCTTCGAAACCGACTCATCCGGCCTGTTCACGGCGTTTGACGTAGTGCAGGAACCGGCGTCGTCACCGTCCACGGCGAGCCGGACGCTGCGGCCGCATCGACTGGCGATCGGCCTGTACGACCGTGCCTCCGACGGGTCGCTGCTGCGCCGCGAGCGCATCGAACTGGACGTCGTCGGCGCGCTGACCGAGGTACCGAAGCTCGTCGGCGCCCGCCGGCCCGACCTGATTCTGATCAACGACGACGACCTCACCTACGCCAAGATCCGCCTGGACGACCGGTCCCTGGCGACGCTGATGGACTCGATCGGCGCGATCCGCGACTCGCTCCCGCGGACGCTGTGCTGGGCGGCGGCCTGGGACATGACACGCGACGCCGAACTCGCCGCGCGGGACTACGTCGCCCTCGTGCTCTCCGGTGTGGACGCCGAGGACGACATCGGCGTGGTGCAGTCACTGCTGGCCAAGGCACAGCTCACGATCGACACCTACGGGGATCCGGCGAACCGGTCGGGCGCGTTGCGGGCATTGTCCGCGCGGGCCGAGGAGCTGCTGGCCACCGCCGAACCCGGCAGCGACCTCCAACTGGTCTACGCGACCACCGTCGCCCACGCCGAAGAACCCGACCAGGTCGCGCGCGTCCGCGCCGTCTTCGAGGGCGCCGAGATCATCGACGGGCTCGCCCTCGACACCGAACTGCGCTGGACCCTGCTCATCCAGCTGGTTGCACGCGGTGCGTACGGCGTCACCGAGATCGAGGCCGAGCTTGCCCGCGACCCCACCGCGACCGGCGAGAAGCGGGCCGCCACCGCCCGCTCGGCCCGGCCCACCGCCGAAGCGAAGGCCGCCGCGTGGGCCGCGGTGATGGAGTCCGACAAACTGTCGAACCATCTGCTGGTGGCGACCATGGGCGGCTTCTGGATGCCCGGCCAGGACGAGCTGACCCGGCCGTACGTGGACCGCTACTTCGCCGAGATCGGTCGGATCTGGCGTACCCGGACCTTCGACACCGCCCAGACGATCACGCAGATGCTCTTCCCGGACGCGATCATCGAACCGGAGACGGTCGAGGCGGTGGACGCCTACCTCGCCGATCAGGAGCCGGTGCCCGCGCTGCGCCGGGCGCTGGTCGAGGGCCGCGACGGGCTGGTGCGCGCGCTGCGCGCCCGGGCCAAGGACGTCGAGGCCGCCGCGGCTGCCGCCGGCTCCTGACCACGCCGACAGCAGATCACGCTGGCCCGCGGTCGCGACAGCAACCACGGGCCAGCACGACCGGCCCGAGAAGCATCAGGTACTCGGGCCGCTCCCTGGCCTCAGCCTGGAAGACCGCCGACGCCGAAGTCCGTTACGCGCCGTGGTAGAGGCGGTCGAGGTCGACGAGGACCACGCGGGGGTCGGCCGTGGCGCGGGCGCGCAGATCGTCGCTGAACCCGGCTGCCGAGAAGAACAGCAGCCTGGTCCGCTCGGTGTCGAGATCGCGGGTGGCCGCAATCAGTTCCCGGGCCTGTTCCAGCCGATTCAGGTGCTCGGTGCCGAGCGTCGTCCCCCATTTCGCCTCGCCGAGGGCGACGACGCGGCGACGTCGGCCGTCAGCGGCACCGAGGGCGACGACGTCCAGCTCGTGGGACGCCCGGCCCGCATGGTCGTGGATCGTGCCGTGCCCGACATCGCCGAGCAGGTCGACGCCGAGCGTCGCCGGGGTGGCGAAGTCAGTCACCCACGTACGGCACATCTGCTCGAAATGCGGTCCCAGAACCTGCGAGGTGAACATCGGGCGCAACGCCGGCCAGACCCGCGCCGCCCGGCCCCGCCGTTCGAGCTGCGCGAAAACCGGCCGCATCAGGGCGTAGTAGAAGGCGACCAACGGCTCGGCCACCCGCCACACGGGGCGCCGGTCACGCAGAATGTCGTCCGCGCGCAGGAGAAAACCGGAATCGGTGAGAACGGTGAGCGGATGCGCGAGGTCGGCGCTGGCCCGACCGACATATGAGGCGATCCCGCCCCGGGTGGTGGCGCCACCGGCGACGGCTGCCAGCACCGAGCTGTACAGCGCGCTGTCACGCAGGTCCGGCTCTTCGCTGAGCAGATAGCGGGCCTCCCGGAACAGCGGCGACGACGGATCCAGGACGGCCCGGACAACCCAGTCGTCGAAGCCGTCAACGGTCGCAGGTCGCTCACCCCGCAGGAAGTCACGGTAGGCCGGGGTGCCCCCGACGACCGCGTGCAGCAGTGCCGCGAGGCGCGGATCGTCCACTCCCCAGAACTCGCGCGCGAGACGGAAGTCCAGTGTCGGGACGGCGAGTTCGAGTACGGCCCGTCCCCGCAGCGGCGCGGAACCCGCCAGCAGGCGGCCCATGACGGAAAGTGCCGAACCACAGAGGACCAGGCGCGTCCGAGAGCCGGTCCGCCGCGGTCGCCGTGGCCCGAAGGCAGCCTGGAGCACCGAGGGAAGGCCGGGCGCGACCTTCATCAGATACGGGAACTCGTCGAGCACCACCGTGGCCGGGCCGGCCGCCCCGAGCCGCAGGAGCGCGTCGACCGCCTCGTCCCAACCTGCGAACGCCAGCGGAGCGAGCGCGCCGACATGCTCCGACAGGTGCGCACCGAAGCGCCGGAGCGACTCCGCCGCGGTCGCCTCGGTCGCCTGGAAGTAGAGCCCGCCGGTCTGCTCGCAGACCGCCTCCAGCAGGAAGGACTTGCCCTGCCGGCGGCGGCCGGTGACCACGCCGAGCGTGGCGCCGGGCGTGTCGTCGGTGGCGAACCTCGACAGGCTCGCCCATTCGGCCTCGCGGTCGAACATGTCATCGGGCCGCCGCATGCCACTCCCATTGATCATCCCTGGCATGCTGGGGCCAGGCTAGTGGAACCATACTTATAGTAAGTATGGTTCCACTACGGACCCGGAACCTCGGCCTACGGCTCTGGCTGTGGATGCGGAGTGCCGGCGTGCTGGGAATCCGCTGCCGGCGGACCGGCCACATCCGCCAACTGGTACAGCCCGTTGACGATCCCCCCGACGAGGTCCCCGAGGGTGAAACTGGAGATCATCGTCAGGACGGCGAGCCCGGCGGCCTGGTCGGAGATGCGGCCCTTGGCCGCGTGCGTCGTCATGATGCGGGCAAACCGCTGGCCGGGCGACACCAGGAGCAGAACGGCGGGGTCCCGCGTCGCGTCCACCAGGTTGGCCAATGTCTGTTCAGCGAACAGGTCGGCGTTACAGTCGACCGCGCCTACCCGAACGGTGAACCGGATACCGGTCTGGGCCTCCGCCGCCCTGCGGGCGCCTTCGAGGCGATCAAGTTGGTCGTGAGTGAATGCATCACCACGTGCCACTGGCGCCACCCGAGCCCGGAACCGCCGCATGGGGACGTTCGTCGTCTGCGACCGCGGGCGGCTCGCCGATCCAGACCTCGTCGTGCTGCCACGGGCGTCCCGGGCGATAACGGGACGGACCGCCGCCTCGGCTCGACAGGAAGGTCAGGACGACCGCGATGCCGAAGCCGGCTGCGACCGTCCCGCCGTAGACGAGCCATGCCTCGAGCGGCGTGAGCGGGTCAGGGCTGTAACTGTCTCCGATGTCCTGCGCCAGTGCGGCACCGGAAAGCGCCGGAATTGCAAGGAATGCCAGTGTCGCTACGGTGAGTGCACGGCGAGCGATGTGCCGTGGACGTCGACGAGTCACGTTGCGAAGGTTACCGGGTGATTGGCCCGAGGTCGTCTGGGAGGGCCATCTGCCACTGTGGCGTAGGCCGCTTACCCCCTTCCGATGACGAGCCCGTGCCCACCTGTCAGTCGCCGCCGCATCCTCGGCCGCCGCCGTCGCCTCAGCCGCCGTCGACCTGATCGCGGACACAGGCGAGCAACCGCGCAAGCCGCTGTACCTGTGGGTCCACCCGTAGCCGCTCGACGGTCACGGGCCGACCGTCGGCGTCGGTGACCGCAAACCGCCAGTTCGGGTAGGAGTCCACGGTGCCGGGCAGGTTCGGCTGGCGCAGGTCACCGACGGCATCGCCTGGTGCCGCGAGCACGATCCGTGACGATGATCGGGCCAGGAGACCGTGCAGGGCAAAAGCGACCTCGCGGGTCGCGGCAAGACCCAGAGCGGACATCGAGCCATCCGGGCCATCCGGGCCATCCGAGCCACCGGCCGCACCGAGCCCGGATGCCGGCGGGGCACCCTGGTCGAGCGTGGCGAGGTCGACGGCAAGCAGCCCTTCACTGCGCAGCAGCACGATCAGCCCATCCCGTTCCCGTTGCCAGGCGGCGAGTTCAGCCTCCGGCGACTGGCGCAGGAGGCCGCGGCGGGCACGTACCCGCACATGCTCGCCGGTGAGGTAGCCGGCGACGGTAGGAAGATCATGTGTGGTGACGCTCGCCATCGCAGGTTCCCGCCACCTGCGCGGCGCAACCGGATCACCGTGTGCGTCGCGTTCGAACCATGCGACGGTCGACCCGAGCAGTCCGGTCCGGGCCAGTGTCGCCGCCACCGACGGTTCGACCGTGCCCAGGTCCTCACCGACGACGAGCGCGCCGGCCCGGGTCGCCTCGAGGGCGAGGAGCCCGAGCATGGCATCGGCGTCATAACGAACATAAGTACCGGCCGAGGCCGGGTTACCGGCCGGGATCCACCACAACCGGAAGAGTCCCAGGATGTGGTCGACCCGCAGGCCACCACCCCGGCGGAGCACGGCGGCAACCATCGCCCGGAACGGCGCGTAGCCGGCCTCGGCCAACCGGTCGGGCCGCCACGGCGGCAGCGCCCAGTCCTGACCCTGCTGGCTGAAACCATCGGGCGGTGCGCCGATGGTCGCGCCGGTCGCGAAGACGTCCTGGCAGGCCCAGGCATCCGCGCCACCGGGATCAACGCCGACCGCAAGATCATGAACGATACCGACAGCCATTCCGCTATCACGGGCGGCTGCCTGGGCGGCCATGAGCTGGGCATCACAGCACCGTTGCAACCAGCAGTGGAAGGCGATCCGCGTACGCAGTTCAACCCGCGCGCTAGCCACCGAGTGCCCATGCGGATCATGCAGCTCCACGGGCCACCGCCGCCAGTCCCGACCGTGGCGTTCGGCAAGTGCGCACCAGGTGGCGAAGTCGGTGAGGCCCTCCTCGCCCGCCCGTTCCTCGCCCGCCCGTTCCTCGCAGGCCCGGTCGTCACCCGGCTCGACCGTGGCGGTGAACAGGAGCTCCAACGCGGCGCTCTTGGCCCGCCACACCCCATCCCGGTCAAGCAGGTCGGGGTCGGCCCCCGCGCGGGCCGCGGCGGCGAGCTGATCGACCCGCGCCCGGGTGGCGGCGTCCACCTGCGCGTATTCAGGGAGGTCCTCGGGACGCAGATACAGCGCCGAGGCGAACCGCCGACTGGCCGGATAGTACGGGGACGGCTCGACCGGAGCCGTCGGCGCGACCGCGTGCACCGGATTGACCAGCAAGACGTCAGCGCGCCGACCGTCGGCCGACCCGGACCACGCGGCGATCGCGGCAAGGTCGGCGTAGTCGCCCATCCCCCAGGATGCCGCCGACCGCAACGCGTACAGCTGGATCATCCATCCCCAGGCACGGGCGCGGGTCACACCCGCTGGAGCCCGAAGAGTGTCCGGCACGACGACGACCTTTGCCGTAATCGAGGTCGCGCCGGCCGTGACCCGCAACTCATGATCGCCGAGCGGCAGACCAGCGGGCAGGTTCAGCGGGATACCGAGCAGGTCCAGACCGTCGACCGTGCGACGTTCGACCGTCTCGCCCCAGTCCGTCAGCTGGCGGCTCCCACCGCCTTCGAACGCGAGCTCCGCGGTACGGACCGAGCCGGGCGGCACCCGCAGGACCACCGGCGTGACCGCGGACCGCCGCACCACGACGCATGCCGGCAGCGCGCGTCGCCACGGCGCGTCACGCGCCTGGGCAAGAGCTGCAACCGGGTGCGCGACGTCGACATCGAGCAGGCCGAGCACGGTCCGCACGACGTCCGGCGCAACGGTCACGTCCCGGCCGTCCGCGTCGACGTAACGGGTGGCGACGCCATGCGCGGCCGCCAGTGCGGCCAGGATCTCACCAGGGCCGGCGGCCAGACCGCCAACCTCGAGGCCGGATTCACGACCGGCGTTGTCAGAGAGCACGACCGGATCCTCTCGCCCGCCAGGATCGGCGGTAGGCAGGCCGGGTGGACGACGATGCCGGTGACGATGCCGGTGACGAGGTCTCCTCCCACCCGTGGGGGACGCGACCGGGTTCCTGTTCCAGGGCCGCGCCCGGCCAGACACCGGGCGGCACACCTGAGGAGGACGGCGACGCCACGTCCCGGGGAACCGGGAGCGACAGGCGCAGCAGTGCCCCACCGCCCGGGCCTTCCTCAGCCCGTACCTGGCCGCCGTGCACGGCCGCGGCATCGGCCACGATGGCCAGGCCGAGCCCGGATCCGGGTAGCCCACGCGCGGACGTCGCCCGATAAAACCGGTCGAAGACCCGGGAGCGGTCCGCCGGCGCGATCCCCGGGCCCTCGTCGGTGACGATAACCTCGCCGGGACCCACCTGCACGTGCACCTCGCCCTGGTTCGGGGAGAACTTCACCGCGTTGTCCAGCAGGTTGGTCACCGCCCGTTCCAACATATGCGGACGTCCGTCCACCGGCGACGCAACGGCGCTCACCACGATCTGGACGTCCTTGGCCTTGGCGCGCCTACGCACCCGGTCGGCCGCATCATGGACGATCTCGGTCAGATCGACGCGCTCGACATCCTCGGTAGGCGCCTCGTCACGGGCAAGTTCGACGAGTTCGCTGACCAGTCCGCTCAGTTCGCGGATCTGGGCGTCCACGTCCCGCAACAGCGCGTCCCGATCGCTCGCGGGCAACGCGCGATCCGGGTTGGCCTCAGCCCGCAGCAACAGTTCGATATTGGTCCGCAGGCTGGTCAACGGGGTGCGCAGCTCGTGGCTGGCATCGTCGACGAGCTCACGCTGGCGCGCGCGGGATGCCTCCAGTGCCCGGAGCATGCTGTTGAGACTGTTGGCCATCCGAGCGATCTCATCACTACCAGTAACTGGAATCAGCGCGGACAGGTCCTGCGTGCGGGCGACCTCCTCGGCTGCGGCCGCCGCTGCGTCCACCGGTTTGAGGGATGCTCGCGCGATCAGCAGGCCGAGCAGCACCGACCCGGCTACCCCCGCCACCCCCACGCCGAGCAGGATCAGGCCGAGGTCACGCAGGGTCTGGTCGACGTCCGACATGTCCCGAGCCAACTGCAGCGCAGCCGGACCGACGCCGGGAAAATACATGGGGACGGTCGCCACTCGATAGCGAACGCCGTCAATCGTGACAGTACGCAGTTGGTGACTGGCCAACCGCTGGGCCACCGCGACGTCGGTGGCGTCCACCGGCAGTCTGGCCGCCTGGGCAGCGGGCGCCAGCGACCGGCCGTCAGGCAAAATGATGTTCACAGGTAGGCCGAAGTCGAACCAGACAAGGCTCCAGTCCTTACCCGGATGGACCGTGGAAGCCGCCGCGTCGGCCTGTTCGGTCAGTTGGCCGTCGATGGACCGGCCGAGCACGATGCTGGTGGCGCCGAGTGCCACGCCCGCCACGACGGCCACGGCCGTGGTCACCGCGAGGCCGATGAGCAGCGCCATCCGGTTGCGCAACGACAGATGAGCGAGTGACAAACGGTGATGGCGGGGCCGCGCGCTCATCCGGGGGCTCTCATAACGGGACCTGCACCCGCCCGTGCTCCGATACGTGGTCCGACCCGCCCGCGCCGACTCTCATGATCATTCCTGTCACGATCGGGCTGGTCACGGTCGGGCTGGTCACGATGCCGCGTCCCGCAGGACATAACCCACCCCGCGAACCGTGTGCAGCAAGCGCGGCTCGCCGCCGGCCTCCAGTTTGCGGCGCAGGTAGCTGACGAACACTTCGAGCGAGTTCGACGACGGCCCGAAGTCGTACCCCCAGACCCTCTCCATGATCGTGGAACGGGACAGGACCTGGCGCTGGTGGACGAGAAACAGCTCCAGCAGGTCGAACTCGGTCTTGGTGAGCGTCAGTTCCCGCTCGCCACGAGTCACCTGCCGGCTACTCTGATCGAGACGGACGTCCGCGAAGAGCAGCGCCGGGGGGACGCCGAAGGGCGCCGTCGAGGGATCCGCGGCCGCGCCAGCCGATGCCGCGGCCCGGGCGGACAGCGATGCCCGGCGGGTCAGCGCGCGCAGCCGGGCGAACAGTTCCTCGAGGGCGAACGGTTTGACCAGATAGTCATCAGCCCCCACGTCCAGGCCGCTGACCCGGTCAGCCAGCCCATCACGGGCAGTGAGCATCAATACCGGCAGGTCATCGCCACGGCCACGGAGCCGGCGACACGTTTCCAGGCCGTCCACCCGGGGCATCATCACGTCCAGCACGACGATGTCCGGGCGGTCACGAGTAACCGCGTCCAGCGCCTCGGCACCGTCGCGGGCCGAGCTGACCTCGTAACCTTCGAACCGCAGCGACCGCTCAAGAGACTCCCGGACCGCCGGCTCGTCATCAACCACCAGTACGCGCACACCCCACAGTCTGCCCCCCGGGTCAGGCTCTACGAGCCCTCCCGAAGGCATCTCAGCATCGCCTACCGAGATCCTTATGCACCGTTCAGTTAGCCCGGCCGAAGGCCGCGCGACCATGCCCTCTCCGCGCGGCCGGAGGCCCGAGGTAGCCCAGCGGCTAGTGGGCTAGTGGGCTAGTGGGCCACCGACGCCGGGCCGGTGGATCGACCCACCGGCGACGGTGCGGGTCCATCGAGCTCGGGGAGCGGGCCGCTGTCGATCGCGCCGGTGGAACCCGGGCCGGCGGTTTCCTCCTCGTCCTCGCGATCCTGCAGTGTCGCGTCATCATCACCATCATCGATCATGACAACCTCGCTGCGCTGGACACTGCCGAGTTCGATGCCCTCGGCGTCAAGCGCCGCCCGGACGCGCTCGCGCAGTGCGCGCGCGACATCCCACTGCTTGAGCGGCTGGGTCTTGGCAACCACCCGCAACGCGTAACCGTCCGCGGTCATCGATTCCATCCCCCATACTTCGGGTTCGGCGATGATGACGGAGGTGAACTCCGGCTCCGCCCAGAGCTTGTCCGCGGTCATCTTGAGAATCCGCTTGGCCTTGGCCACGTCGGTGTCGTAGTCCAGCGGGACGTCGAGCACCATGCGTGCCCATTGCTGGCCCTTGTTCCCCACCCGCGCGATCTCACCGTTGCGGACATACCAGACCGTACCCTCGATGTCCCGCAGTCGCGTGACTCGCAGGCTGACCGCCTCGACGTTCCCGCTGACCGGCCCGACATCGATGACGTCGCCCACGCCGTACTGGTCCTCAAGGAGCATGAAGATGCCGGACAGGAAGTCCCGGACAAGATTCTGCGCGCCGAAGCCGACGGCCACGCCGACCACTCCGGCGCTGGCCACGATGGGTGCGAGGTTGATGGCCAGCTCGCCGAGAACGGTCACGAACGCGATCCCGAACACGATCACCGAGGTGATACTGCGCAGTAGGGAACCGACCGTCTCCGCGCGCTGGCGGCGCCGTTCCACCAGGACGCTGGCATCACCGAAGGCACCGAGAAGGATCGCGCGCCCGGACCGGAACAGCCCGCTGGCTCCACCGGCGGCGGCCCGGCGGGTGGTCCGGACGATGAAGCGGTGCAGCATCGACCGGATGAGAAAGGCGATCAGCAAGATCAGTAAAATTTTCAGCGGTGTTCCGAGAAAGACGTTGGCACCGCCGGCGAGATACTCACTGTGAGTCAGATCAAAAACCGTCCGACACAGGACACCGGGCTTTTGGCCACATGCGTTCTGGACCGCACCGAAGATCTGGTCGAGAGTGGGAGTGATCGGGAGGTCGGACGGGCTCGGGCTCTGGGTCGGCACGGCGGCTGCAGGCGAGCTCGACGCCTCGGCCGCCTGATTCAGTAGCGACCCGAACGGCTGGGCAAACACGGACAGGGAGTCGGCCACGGCCGGATTCAGCTCCTCACAGACAATCGATCTTCTTGAGCCTCGGGCAGTGCGACACCCGAGGGCACCACACGGTGCCCAGTCTTACCGATGGGCGGCAGCCGCGGAGCGATGGGTTGATGCCAGGTAATGACGTATAGTCAACGAACAGGCGCATAAAGTGGCTCGTACGTGAGCAAAGTTGCACGGTGTGTCAACGATTACCCGACGACAATCGCAAACCCGCTCGCGTTCGAGCCCTGAAGGCGGTTGACTGTCTCAGTGTCACCGGTGGCGAGCTTGTGACGGCCGCCACCCGGTAGGGCGAGGAGGTCGGCGCGTGACAGAAGCGCTGGTTCTCAATGCCACGTATGAACCGTTATGCGTGGTCTCACAGAGGCGTGCGCTGGTGCTCGTGCTCACCGAGAAGGCAGTCATGGTCGAGGCCGGAGATCGGGTTCTCCACTCGGCGACGTATGCGGTCGAAGTACCAGTGGTTGTACGGTTGGCCCGATTCGTCCGCGTACCGTACCGGTCTCAGGTGCCACTCACCCGCAAGGGAGTGCTGGCGCGCGACCATCACCGCTGCGTCTACTGCGGTGCGCCGGCGACGTCGCTGGATCACGTCATCCCCCGCTCCCGCGGGGGCGCTCATGTTTGGGAGAACGTGGTGGCGGCCTGCGGCCGCTGCAATCATTTGAAAGCCGACCGGGCTGTGGCCGATCTTGGCTGGCGGCTTCGCACGGCTCCCAGAGCGCCGAGCGGAGCCGCTTGGCGCATTCTGGGCAGCCGCCGGATGGACCCGCGCTGGTCGCGCTATCTCAGCTCGGAAGGTGACGAAGCCGCATCCGCCTGACGTTGCAGGCGTCACCCACCCGACCCGGTCCGCCAACCTGAGGTCCACCAGTGGCCTACTGGTGATGAGCTCAAGTGGTCATCACCAGCAGGGCGGTGTCGTCGTCGGTCTGCACGGCCAGCCCGGAAGCGGTCACGCAGCGCTGCAGCAGCGCCCGCGCCGTCACGGGCGGACCCGCCGGCGCCACGTCATCCGTCGCGCCGCGCAGATCACGACGCAGCCGGTCCATGCCGTCCTGGAGCGGGTGCCGACGGGACTCGACCAGGCCGTCGGTGTAAAGGATGATCCCGGAGCCTGGTGGGAGTTCCAGCGAGGTCTCCGAGAACACTCCGATATCACCGACTCCGAGTGGCAGGCCCGGATCGAGGACCAGGTAATCCGGCTCCTCGCCGGGCATAACCAGCAAGGGCGGCAGATGGCCGGCGTTCGACACGGTCGCCCGGCGGGTCGTGGGGTCGTAGACGACATACATGCAGGTAGTCAGGTGCAGCCCGGGAAGGGCGTCCACAACCCGGTCGAGCCGGGACAGCAGCTCGGCCGGCGCCCAATCCTCCAGTGCATACGCCCGCAGCGCCGCCCGCAGCTGGCCCATCACCGCGGCCGCCTGCAGACCTCGTCCCATGACGTCGCCGATCGCGATCCCCACCCGACCGTCCGGTAGCGGGATCACATCGTAGAGGTCACCACCGACCTCGGTCCCGACCGTGCCGGGACGGTAGTCCACCGCGATCTCCACCCCACGCAGGGCCGGCGGGTTCGCCGGCAACAGCGAACGCTGCAGGGTGAGCGCGCTCTCCTGCTCGGCGCTGTAGCGCTGGGCGTTGTCAAGGGCAACCGCCCCCTGGCGGGCCAAGTGCTCGGCGAGGCTGATCTCGACGGGTGTGTACGTCCCCGACTCGCGGATGAGCATCATCGCACCGAGTACCCGACCGCGGCCCGGCATCGGCACGGTGATCGACGGTCCTTTCAGGAGCTGGTGGTACAGGCTGTCGGCCCCAGCCCGGATCGACAGCCGCGCCGCGATGTCGTCGGTCAGGTAGGGCGTGTACCAGGTCTGCCCGGTGCGCAGCACCAGGCCGGGCGCGTAATCGTTGTCCAGGCTGGGCTGCTCGGTGGCGACTGCGTCACGCAGGACCTCCGCGACCCGGTCGTCGCGGTGCACGATCGCGCCGAGGCTTATCTCGTCACTGTCGCGGAGAAAAACCATGGCCCCGTCACCGAGCCGTGGTATCGCCAGCGATGCGATCATGTCGACGATCCGCTGCGGGACAAGGGAACCGGACAGCACCAGACCTGCGTCGGAGAGGAATCCGAGCTGCTCGAGCGCCGTCTGTTGCGCGACACGCCTGCGGGGACGAAGGACTCGTCCATCCAGAACACGATGGATCAGCCCGAACGAGTTATGCACGCTCTGCGAAATCGAATGATAACGTATCGTCACCCCTTCCACATGGCGAAGTCTAGTTCGGTCAGCGGATATCACGCCTGACGACAGGGATCGGGACTTGGATGGAACCATGCATCGTTGGTGGCTCGACGCCGTGCTGTACGAGGTCTACATCCGCAGCTTCGCAGACTCCGACGGCGACGGGATCGGGGATCTCGCGGGCATCGCCGCCCGCCTGCCCTACCTGCGCGATCTGGGCGTGGACGGAATCTGGATCACACCGTTCTACCGGTCACCCATGGCCGATCACGGCTATGACGTGGCCGACCACCGCGACGTCGACCCGTTGTTCGGTGACCTGGCCACCTTCGACGCGCTCCTGACCGACGCACACCGTCATGGCCTCAAGGTGCTCATCGACCTCGTACCGAACCACTCCAGCAACGCCCACCCGGCCTTTCGGGCGGCGCTCGCCGCCGGCGCGGGTTCCCCCGAGCGTGACCTCTACATCTTCCGGGACGGACGCGGCGAGAATGCGGCGCAGCCACCGAACAACTGGGAGTCGGTGTTCGGTGGACCTGCCTGGACCCAGGTGGCTGACGGGCAGTGGTACCTGCACCTGTTCGCACCGCAACAGCCCGACTGGAACTGGCAGCATCCCCAGGTGCGTGCCGACCATGACGCCACCGTCCGTTTCTGGCTCGACCGCGACATCGACGGCTTCCGCATCGACGTCACCCACGGCCTGATCAAGAACGACCTCCTGCCGGACAACCCACCGGCGCCGGGCGAGACGATCGCCTTCTTCCGGGAGCGGGCCGAGCCCCATGCCTGGGACCAGGACGGGGTCCACGAGATCTACCAGCGCTGGCGGGCGATCGTCGAGGACTACGATCGCCGCGACGGTAAGGCGCGGGCGCTGGTCGGGGAGACCTGGGTGGCCGACCCGCGACGGCTGGCCCGCTACGTCCGGCCCGACGAGCTGCACCTGACGTTTGCGTTCTCGCTGCTGGCCGCCCCGTGGTCGGCCGCGGCCTGGCGTAGTGCGATCACCGAGGATCTGGCCGCGACCGCCGAGGTGGGCGCCCCCGCGACCTGGGTGCTGTCCAACCATGACGTGATCCGGCCGGCCAGCCGCTACGGCGACGGCGCGATCGGCCTGCGCCGGGCCCGTGCCGCGCTGCTCACTCTGCTCGCCCTGCCCGGTCCGGTGTTCCTCTACCAGGGCGACGAGCTCGGTCTGCCCGAGGTGGACGTGCCGCCCGAAGCCCGCCAGGATCCCGTCTGGGAGCGGTCCGGCCGGCGTCGCCCCGGTCGGGACGGCGCCCGGGTGCCACTGCCGTGGTCGGAACACACCCAGCCGTTCGGGTTCAGCGCCGCCGGCGTGACGCCCTGGCTGCCACAGCCGGATACCTGGGCCGAGCTGACCGCCCGCGCACAGGCATCCGACCCGATGTCGACGCTCGTGCTGATTCGCGGTGCGCTGGCGCTGCGACGCGCCCTTCCCCCGCTTGGTGACGGTCCGCTGCGTTGGCGCGACGATCCAGCGCCCGGATGCCTCGCGTTCGACCGCCCCGGGCTCCCAGGCGCACCAGACCAGGCCGGTCTGACCTGCGTGATGTCGACCGCCGAGCGGGACACGACGCTGTCGCTGCCCGGCCGCCTCATCCTGGCCAGCGGTCCGGTCGGCTATGACGGGGTCACGCTGACGCTTCCCCCGGACACCACCGCATGGCTCGAGCTGCGATGACCCGAACAGGTGCCGTTCCCCGTATCACCCCGACGGTCCGCGATCCGTCGCGCAGAATGGTCGGTGTGACTCAGCGACCGTCGATGGCCCGTCCGACCGATACCTTCTACGACGCGGTCGGCGGCGAGAAGACGTTCCACCGGCTGGTGGCCCACTTCTACGCAGGGGTTGCCGAAGACCCGTTGCTGCGGCCGCTCTACCCGGAGGAAGACCTGTCCGCCGCCCAGGAACGGCTGCAGATGTTCCTCGTCCAGTACTGGGGTGGGCCCTCGACCTACAGTGAGCAGCGCGGCCATCCACGGCTACGACTTCGTCACGCACCGTTCGCGATCGGCCCGGCTCAGCGGGACGCCTGGCTGATCCGGATGCGTGCCGCCGTCGACGAACTGGACCTGTCCCCCGAGTACTCGCAGCCGCTGTGGGATTACCTGACGATGGCGGCCAACTCACTGGTCAACCACCCCGAATGAGCCGGCGGTCCGGCTGAATGGCCGGGCCGTTCAGCCGGACCGGTGCGGGGCGCGAAAGCCCGAGACGAACGGGATGACCTCGATCATCAGATAGCCCGCCCGGACCAGCGGATCCGCCTCGGCAGTGGCACGGGCCTCGTCCAGCGACCCGGTCTGGAACAGCAGCACCGCCTGCAGCTGCGTGTCAGGTTCGTCCGACCCGCCATACAGCACAAGCGACCCCGCAGCCCGCAGCGACTCCAGATACTTCAGGTGCTCGGCATGCCGCCGGTCGTACCCGCCATCCTCACCGGACGCCGGATGCGGGCGTCCCTGCCTGAGAACGACCAGCTCATAACGGTTCAGCGCGGCCATGACGCTCCCCCACGGTCGGGTCCTATTCGCGGGTGAGCTTGCGGTAGGTCACCCGGTGCGGACGCGCTGCCTCGACGCCAAGGCGTTCGATCTTGTTGGCCTCGTAGTCCGCGAAGTTACCCTCAAACCAGAACCAGCGAGCCGGGTCGGCCTCCGTACCTTCCCAGGCAAGGGTGTGGGTGGTGACACGGTCCAGGAACCAGCGGTCGTGGGAGATCACAACCGCGCATCCCGGGAACTCTCCCAGGGCGTCCTCCAGCGACCGCAGCGTCTCGACGTCAAGGTCGTTGGTGGGTTCGTCGAGCAGCAGAAGGTTGCCGCCCCGCTTGAGGGTCAGGGCGAGGTTCAGACGATTACGCTCGCCGCCGGACAGGACTCCGACCGGCTTCTGTTGATCCGGCCCCTTGAAGCCGAATGCCGACACGTACGCCCGGCTCGGCAGATCGACTTTGCCTACGATGATGTGGTCAAGTCCGTCGGAGATGATCTCCCACACGTTCTTCTTCGGGTCGAGGCCCGCGCGGCTCTGGTCGACATAGGCGATGTCAACCGTCTCACCGATGACCAGCTCGCCGGCGTCGGGTGTCGCCGAACCGGTCAGCATGGTGAACAAGGTGGTTTTCCCGACACCGTTCGGGCCGATCACGCCGACGATGCCCCCGCGTGGCAGGGAGAACGACAGGTCGTCGATGAGGACCCGGTCGCCGAAACCCTTACAGAGTTTCTTCGCCTCGATCACGAGGCTACCCAGCCGCGGACCCGGTGGGATCTGGATCTCCTCGAAGTCGCGGGGACGCGCCTTGTCCGCCTCCGCGGCCAGCTCCTCATAGCGGGCGAGGCGGGCCTTGCTCTTGGCCTGGCGGGCCTTCGGGTTCGAACGCACCCACTCCAGCTCCTGCGCAAGGACGCGCTTGCGCTTGGCGTCCTTGCCACCCTCGACCTTGAGGCGGGCGGCCTTCGTCTCCAGGTATGTCGTGTAGTTGCCCTCGTAGGGGTAGGCGTGACCCCGGTCGAGCTCGAGGATCCAGCCGGCGACGTTGTCGAGGAAGTACCGGTCGTGGGTGACCGCGAGTACCGCTCCGGCATAGCGCGCCAGGTGCTGCTCCAACCAGGCGACGCTCTCAGCGTCCAGGTGGTTTGTCGGCTCGTCCAGCAGCAGCAGGTCAGGAGCCTGCAGCAGAAGCTTGCACAGTGCGACGCGGCGGCGCTCCCCACCGGAGAGCCTGGTCACGTCGGCATCACCCGGCGGCAGCCGCAACGCGTCCATCGCCTGATCGAGTTGGCTGTCGAGCTCCCAGGCGTTCACCGTCTCGATCTTGTCGATGAGTGCCGCCTGCTCGGTCAGGAGCACGTCGAAGTCCGCGTCGGGCGCGGCCATCTTTTCGTTGATCTCCTCATACCGCGCGAGGACTCCACGGATCTCCCGGACCCCGTCCTCCACGTTGCCGCGAACGTCCTTGTCCTCGTCCAGTCGCGGTTCCTGCGCGAGCATGCCGACGGTGAAACCGGGGCTCAACGTCGCGTCTCCGTTGCTGGGCTGGTCAAGACCGGCCATGAGCTTCAGCAGCGACGACTTGCCCGCGCCGTTGGGACCGACGACGCCGATCTTCGCACCGGGCAGGAACGACAGAGTGACATCGTCGAGGACGACCTTGTCACCGTGGGCTTTGCGCACCTTGCGCATCTGGAAGACGTACTGCGCCATACGGTCAACCTTATGAGTCGGGCAGCCTGATACGTCAGGCGGCAGTGCGGGTCAAGCGGCAGTGCGGGTCAAGCGCGCGGGTCTCCTCGGCGGGAAGAGCACCGAGGACGGCTGGGAGTGCCCCGGGACGCTGATGGCATGCACGCGGGAGCGACACCAGGGTACGAGCCAACTCCCCCGGCCATGTCCCGTGGACCTCTTTCCCACGGGACACCGACCGTCAACCAGCGCTCAGCCGGATGGTTGGCGCGAGCCCCGACCCCACCGCCCCAACCTGGCCGTCCGGGACGAGAACGCTGACGCCGGCCCCCGCATCGACACGGACCGGGAGATCCTGGCGGTCGAGAAACCGCTCACCGCCGCCAGACGTCGAAGTGTAGAACAACGCCAGTATCACCGAATGGTCCGTTGTCGCCGGCGCATCTGCGGGACGCACACCTGCCGCAGGTCCACCTGCCCCAGACACAGCACTGACCGTGGGATCGGAACCGATGCCTGCCACGTCCACCCCGTCGGGGCCGATGGTGAGCGTAGCGGCCACCGGCCGGGCCGGGTCCAGCGAATAGGACGCTCGGCGTCCGTCAAAGATCATCTCCAACCGGGCCGCGCGGGCCCCGGCCGGAACCGATGCACGCACATCGACACCGATGCTCCGGCCGTCGACAACCCGTAGGCGTTCCAACCGGGCAGCCGTTGGTGACTCAAGTGTCCGGTTGTATCCATCGGCCAACCGGAGCAGGTAGGCGGATCGGTCCGGATGATCGGCGAGAACGGTGAAATCGGCACGGCCCCGTGACACCGCATACAACACCCGGCCGTCCATCGCGGGCGAGTTGGCCACCACCGACGTGGGGTGCATGAGGAACGCCGGGTCGGCCGACACGATGACCAGTACTCGCCCGGGTTGAGCTGCGATCATATTCGTCAGATTACGATCACGTCGGGTGAAGGACACGTTGGCCCCCACCGCGAAGACGAGCACAACGGTACTCAACCCCAGACATGCGGTACCGGTGAGCCCGCCTGCCCATGGCCGCGCGACAGCGAGGTCGACCAGCCCCCGAGCTCCGAAAACGACCAGTGGGATGAGAACGGGCATCAGGTAGAAGGGGCCGACATAACGGATACCACCCCACAGCTCGGCGGCGTTCCAGGCTCCCCAGAACACGATGTACCCAAGAATCAACAGAACTGCCCCGACCCCGACAGCGAGGGCCGGCCCCGACAGCCGACGGCGAACGACCGCCGCGACCGACAGCGCTGCCAGGAACACCCCACCACACGCCCAGATCCCGAGAAACCAGAGATGGTCACCGATGGAGACGAGCCCCTCGACCGGGCCGAAGCGGTGCGCGGGGTCGGTGGGAAACAGGCGGCGATCCCCGAAGCCCAGCTTGTCGTCGGGTTCGAGCAGCGCAAACGGCAGTGTGAACGGACTGCCCGTTGCCGCCGCGTTGTAGCTGAGCAACGCGGCGACCGGAATGATCATCCCTGCCCCGGCCCAACGCAACAGCCACCACCGCCGTCCGCGGGCGCCCCGGTGCACAGCCCACAACGCAAGCGGGCCGAGCACCAGGGCGGTGTCGTACGGGCGCACCGCCATGGCCAGCCCCAGCGCCAGCCCTGCCGCGACAAGCGGCGCCCCACGGCCGGTTCGCAGCCCTCGCAGCAACCCGACAAGCACGCACTCATACAGCACAAGGACCGGCAGATAGGACAAAATCATCGCGCTGTGCAGGATGACCAGCGGAGACAGTGCCAGCAGCCAGGCGGCGACCGCGGCAGCCCGTCGATCGCCCAGCAACTCGATTCCGACGTGGTAGGTCGCTACAACCGCGGCTGCGACGACAAAGGCGAGTCCCGCGGCGGTCCCGCCGGTGAGTACGAGACTCAACGCGAACAGCCCGGCGACTACCGGGGTGTACTTCAGGACGTAGTGGCCGTCGACGACCGCCGCCAGCCACGGTGCGTAGGACTGCGCCGGCGTCGGAGCCGACGGAAACAGCTGGCCGCCCGCCAGTGTCTGGGCCTGCAGCCGGTAGAGGGCCTCGTCGTTGTTGATCGACAGATACGGAAACAGGTAATGATTGATCAGGACGGCCGCGAGCGCGCTGAGCACGGCCGCGATCGCCACACTCCACCCGGGCCGAGACACCGCGGCCAACCGTGACCGCAATACCACCGGTGGTCGCCGCCACGACGGTCGCTGGTCACGCAGCCGGTCGGGCACAGGCTCGGGCAACGGGTCGAGGCGGTCATCTGACCGGCTCCGGCTAGAGGGCCAAAGGCGATGCGATCGTGGTTCTGGCGCATCGCCGGGTGCCGTGGGCCCGTCCACGCGCCCACGCGGTACCCGGATGGGCGTCGGTATATCGGCACCCCGCGCGCTGGTCACGGACTGACGCTACCCACAGGTCCGGCTGGGACCGGGCATCCACCCGTCTCATGGCCGTTGCGGAACCGGCCAACGCCTGTGCCGAGCGCCACCCGCGGGCCGCCGACTACCGTGACATCACACCGTCGCCGGACGCTGAGCCGGGACGGCGGGAGGTCGGCGCTCAGACCCCGGCGCCCCTGGTAGGTCGCCTGGCATCGGCTCGCTGAGCAGCTCGTCCGCGCCTGCATGGGTGAAACCCCCGTCACGGTACCCGGCGCCGGTTCCGACGCCGGTCTGGCCATTGTGCACACCGGTCATGCCATGGCCGGCGTGGGGTTCGGAGCCCACCGCCCTGCCATCGCCTTCGGTGGCGTCCGCAACCTCCACGGCACCCACGGCGTCCATGACCTCCGGAACCTCGGTAGCGTCCGTAACCTCGGTAGCGTCCGTAACCTCCGTGGTGTCCATAACCTCCGTGGCTTCCCGGTTCGAGCGCACCACCCGCCGGACCTCGGCCGACTGGCGGGTCAGGTCGACCGCGACCGCATCGGCATCCACTTCGTAGACAACCCGGCGGCCTCCGTCCTGGGTCTCGTACGACCTCTGCCGAAGCCGCCCGACCACGAGCGTCCTGTCCCCCTTGTGCAACGACGCTCCGACGTTCTCCGCCAGGTGCCGCCAGCAGGTGACGGTCACGAAGACGGTGTGGCCATCCACCCAGCGGTTCTGCGAGCGGTCGAACCGGCGCGACGTGCTGGCCATGCGCAGGGAGCAGACGAAGTTCCCGTTCGCCGTGCATCGCACGTCAGGGTCATCGACGAGGTTGCCGAGCAGCGTGACCGATGCTTCGATCATGGTTCCTCCCGGATCATGGATACTGGCCTGCTTCCGTGACGGACGGTCCCGAAGGGTTGGAGGCCGTGCGGTCACCGACTCCCGGCGGATCGCGACGCGATCCCGCTGTGGCCGTTCGTGCCGCGCAGCCAGGTGCCCTGAGAAACCCAGCGAGACCGTCCGCTGTCTCGTCCCACGTCACACTGTGACCTTTGCCGACCAGTTCGGCACGTCACCGCGGTCCGCTGTGGAAAGCAGGGCAGCTGTCCACAGTGGTAACGTCAAAGAGATGCACGATTGGCCGATACTGTGCCATCCTGGACTTTTAGGCTGGCGCATCCCGGCCAGCCGAGTATGGCGCCACAGCGACGGACGCGATCAGCTGACGACGTCGGGGTTGCCGCTGGGATCGGCGACGGACACGGTTGGCCTGGTGCGGACACCGCGGACGCTCGTTGACACCGGCCACGAGGTGATCGATCATTTGTGCGCGGTCCAGCTACGAACCGCACTGCGCGTTCGTGCCGGGCTGCACGCACAATAGGTGGTAAGCGCCCGTAGCTCAGCGGATAGAGCAAGTGCCTTCTAAGCACTTGGTCGCAGGTTCGATCCCTGCCGGGCGCACAGACACCCCCTGACCTGCGCAAACGCTGTCGATCTCTGTGGGCGGTGCTTTGCATGCCGCACAGGCACCCGATAACTTCACTCGCCATGACCTCCCCCGAAGATCGGGTAACGGGTCGGGTGACAGGTCCGCTCGGCCCACTGCTGGCCTCCTGGCTCCGCTCTCTGCACTCCGACCACAAGAGCGATCAGACGTGTACGACCTACATCGCGGCGGGTGTCCTGTTTGACGGGTTCCTCGCCGAGCAAGGCACCGTGGGCCATGTCGGCCAGGTCACCCGTGCCGATGTCGAAAACTGGATCATCAGCCTGCACCAGTCCGGCAAGGCTGCGAGCACGGCGAACAACCGGTTCCGGTGGTCAACGAAGAGTCGCTCCGGCTGCTCCTCAAAAGCCTCGAGGGCGAAGACTTCCTGTCACGCCGGCCGGCTCTGGCCAGCCGACCGGCATCGTCACCGCCCTGACCGGCGGTTCGCCGGTGGTGATCTCGACGACCACCGACACGTTCGCCGTCGGGGACGTCTACAAGGTCGAGACCGCGCTCCCGGCGCGGTACCGCCGGCGGGGTCAGTGGGCCGCGAACAATGCGATCTACCAGTCCATCCGGCAGTTCGGGACCTCGGACGGGCACGCCCTGTGGGAGCGGATCGCCAACGGCCAACCGCCGGAGCTTCTGGGCTACCCGGCGCATGAGGCGTCCGACATGGACGGCACGATCACCGCGTCAGCGGAGAACTACGTCATCGCAGACCGGCTGGGTATGACGATCGAGTTCATCGGCCAGCTGTTCGGCTCCAACCGCCGGCCGACCGGCCAGCGGGGCTTCTACGCCTATCACCGGGTCGGCGCTGATTCCGTCCATGACCCGGCCTTCCGGATGTTGAACGTTACATGATCAGATGGTCGTCGCACGACGCAGGGCCTCACCCGCCGGCACGGGCCTCCCAATCGGCCCGGCTGACCGCATACACGTTGTTGTCCTGCCACGGGCCGACCGTGGCGACGTCCCGGAAGACCATGCCGAGCTTGCGGGCAATGCCGTTCATCCCGATGTTGCCCTGGTCAGTGACGGTGACCAGCTCGTCCACGGCCAGGGTGGTGAACCCGAAGGCGAGGGAGGTCTGGACCGCAAGACCTGGATCCGCATGATCATGTCGACTCGGGGCGGTCGACCGGCACGGTGAACGTCCGCCGGCGGAACCCGGCCTGCACCATCGCCTGGTGTGCCGAGAGTCGGCCGGCGGGTGGGGCCGGCGGGTGGCCGCGGGGATGTGTAGCCGCTGTGGCAGCGACGCCTTGGTGGGTGGCCGGCCCGGCACGAGTGGATGGTTGACATACATTTTCCGCCCGAAAACCGGCCCCTCCTGACGTCTTCCTTCCACTCGTCGCACCGGCTGCGCTCGATGCGCGCCCGCGACGCCACACAGTCGTGCGGACATGGGCCGGACAGACGACCCAACGCCTGTTGCGGCATTACTGGGCGTCCGACTCGGGCGAGGACGAGATCACCCTACGCATGGACGCGGCCGCCCAGCGCCGGTTCCCCCTCTCCCTCCAGGAGGCACACCTCGCAGGGATCGCATCCGGGGTCCTCGGCCAGGGAACGCTCGCCTGGATGCTCGGCATCGATCCCGATGCGCTGGAAGTCGACATCCCCGCAGTGCCCGACGTGGACGTCGATGATCCCGCCGTGGCGCTTGGTCTCTGAACCGTGGCCGAAGCGGGCGTCAACATCTGCCAGGACCTGCTGATGACCCTGCCCGTGCCGCTGAGGGTCAACATGACCAAGAACATCTAGATCATGGAGTCCGTCCTATATGATGCGATTCGTCATGATAAAGGAGGGGTTCGGTGACTGGGTGGCCGCGGCATCCTCGCAAGGAGTATCAGGATCTACTAAAGCTAGTTGACCAGCACGGTTGGGCGGTTTCACGCGACAAGGGGTATTATAGGGCACTATGCCCCTGTGGGCGGCATGCGAAGTCGATCCCAATCACTCCATCAGTAGAACGATCACTGCTGAATCTGAGAAAGTGGTTCGAGCGACAGTCGTGCTGGCGGGAAGGGGAGGGGCAATGATATTTCACCTGTACCTAAAGCTCGATGTTGACGCAACACCACAAGGAACCGACCTGTTCGAAGCGACCGACCGTTTCATGGAAGAACTGCACGCGCTGGCGAACCAGGCCGACCACCTCGACTGCACGGTCGGCGTCGAACGGGCGCCCAGCAGCCGTAGCGCAGGAACGATCGAAGTTGATCTTGATGTTGAGGCGCGGACATTCGACGACGCGGTCCCGTTGGCAATGTCATGGCTCCGTGCAGCCCTCCATGCCAGCGACGTACCGACGCCCCGATGGGGTCCAGACGCGATCACCGTTACTCGACAATCTGTAGTTACATGTTCGTAGCAGATCGTTCGAAGTGTGGAAAGTAAAGGAAGTTAGCTAATCGCCTCTGGGCGGAGCACATAGCTCGGCCACCGGCGCCCGGGGGACGACCTAAAGCACGACCGCGTCCGCCGGTCCGATCATCACGCGGTAGCGGCGTTGCCGTCCACCCGGGCCGGGCCGTACCCGCCCGATGATGATCCGGCCGATGAGTCGCCGGGTCCAGGGGCGTCGGGCTGTTCTGCCGGCGCGAAGCTGGTCTGCAAGATCACTTCAGCCAAGCGGACCGACGCATTCTGATCAAAGGCAATACCGGCATGATCCGGACAGGATCATGCCGGCCGCTGTTCGCTGCCGGGGCTGCAGCCTCCTGCCCTTGGCGTGCTGGAGTTGCGCCCCCGAGCATCCAGATCCACGCACGCTGAAGGCATGCGCAGTGAACCACTGACAGACGCGAAGGCCCACCTTGACGAGCTGGCTGACGATGTCGAGACGACCGGTCCGATGCTCCTCAGCCGCCCGGGACGTGTGGGGGTCATCATCGTCTCCGCGGAAGACTGGCAACAGGTCGAGGATCTGATCTCTGTAGAAGAAACCGAGTGATGGCTGCGTAGCGAGCGTGAACGCGCTTCTCGCGTTGAGCCCCCGGAGCACGACAGCCAGGCGCCGGGACTCGATGAGGACCAGGTCCGGCGAAAGTACGCGCACCTCCTCCCCGGAGGTCGTGACCAAACGTGACCTACCGCCTCAACTTAGAGCGCCCGGCAATAGGGCACGGGCGATCTGGTGGCCTGGTGGCCTGGTGGCCTGTTGGAGTCCACGTGGCCGGGTCGGCAACCGGCTCAGATACCCGTGCAGCGCCCGGCAGACGTCCCGTCTCGGCGAGATGTCCGGCCGTCTCCACGCCAGGCATTGGCCCCGGCATCATGGCGTGGACGGGCGCCTGCGCGCCCGCGGCGTTCGACCGCACGTTTCACGGCGGTAAATGTTCGATGGCGGAGCCGGTGCGCCTCCGTGGAACCCCGCCCGGGAAACGACACGCCCCGCCGCTGAAACCGGTCTGCGGAAAATCACCAGGCCGTCCGGGGCGGTGGCCGATGTCACGTCGGCTGCTCCGCGAGAACGCCACGTCGACCGGAGCCGAGGCCGGTACCTGCACATTCATGCCTCAACCGAAGATCTGGCGCATCCCTGCTGTCCCCATCGGGTCCGCGCTCGCCGCGGCGTCCAGCGGAAATATCACCATTGGTCCGGCCGGCCCGGACGGCGGCGGGCATTGCGACCCATGGACTTCCCGACCCGAGTACCTGAACCGCCGCTTCCCGACATCCGCGGCGCGCGACCGCCCTAACAGGCGGCCGGCTTGCCGATAGAATCGGCTGGGCGGCCACCGCCAATGCTCCCAACGAATGCGAGGTGTGATGTGGCAAGCGAAAAGCGTCGACTTCCCATGAACGTCGAGGGACCCTTCTTCGTCGACTCTGAATGCACTGACTGCGAAAACTGCCGGGGCGTCGCCCCGGATTTCTTCAAGCGCGACGAGGCTCGCGAGGTTCATTACATATGCCGGCAGCCGTCGAATGAGGAGGAAGAGGAAATGCTGCTGCAGGCCCTCGAATTCTGCCCGGCTGAGGCGATCGGACGGATGGCGGCGTAACCCTCCGCGTACCGCGGGCCTCGTGATTACGATCTTCTCGGGCCGGGGTTCCTGTCACCGGGACGCCCCAAGGGACCCCGGCCGAGATCGCCGACAGCCGAACCGCGACGGGCTGCGGCGGCCCCATCACGGGAAGACCCAACCGGCGTACGCCGCGACCCATGGCAGACGAGCCGTACTCCGGTTGGGTATGGTCCAGGTTATTTCTGACATGATCGTAATACTTTCTGCTATTTATACTAATTCAGTATATTCATTCCTAACTACCGGTAAAATAGCCTTTGCCTGAAGTGACCATCGGATCGGATGACCCGACAGTTCGTCGGTAAATACTCAAAAGCAACGCCGTCCGCGAAAGTTGCGCCGTAGCGTGGAACCCTCATCTTTCGAGGAGGGGCGTTGTCCAAGACTCCGGGGCGGTTGTCCACACGCCAGACTCCGCCAGACCCGCCGGGACCCTACGATCGGATACTGGGTCGTCCGCTGGGCCCCCTGGTGGAGCTCGCCGAGCTACGAAACACCCATCCAATGGTGGACTCCGTCGTCGACGAGATCGACGGACGCCGGATTCGCATCGGCGACCACTGGCTGACGGACTTCGCGTCCTGCAACTACCTCGGGTTCGACCTGGATCCGGAGATCATCGCAGCGGTGCCGGAATACCTGGCCAAATGGGGTACTCATCCGAGCTGGTCACGAATGATCGCCTATCCGCGACCGTTCGCCGAGATTGAAGAAGAGCTTACCGAGCTCCTCGGCACCGAAGACAGCCTCACGATTCCCACGATCACACACATCCACATCTCGGCCATTCCGGCCCTCGCCGGGGAGGGTTCGGTCTTCCTCGACCGACGTGCGCACCGCACGGTCTACGACGGCTGCGCCATGGCACAGGCACGAGGCGCGACCTTGCGGCAGTTCGAGGCCGAGAACCCCAGTCAGCTGGACGAACTGCTGCGGGCGTGTCCCCACCACCCGAGACTGGTGTGTATCGACGGCGTTAACAGCATGACCGGCAATGCATCCCCCTTGGCCGAACTGCTCACGGTCACCCGCGCAAACGACGCGATCCTCTACGTCGACGACGCCCACGGTTTCGGTGTCCTCGGTGAGCGCAGCGCGGACGAACTCAGCCCGTACGGTTCACACGGCAACTCCCTTGTCCGCCATGTCGGGGAGACCTACGACGGACTCATCCTGGTAGGCGGCTTCTCCAAGGCGTACTCGTCGCTGCTGGCGTTCATCGCCTGCCCGACCTCGGTGAAGAACTACCTCAAGGTGACCGCCGCACCGTACACCTTCTCCGGGCCGTCGCCGGTGGCTTCCCTCGCGACCGTGCAGGCCGGCTTCCGGCTCAACGCCGCGCGGGGCGATACCATCCGAGCCGATCTCCATCGCAAGACCGCCCGTGTTCTCGACGGGCTGGTGCAGCTCGGGCTGCGGACCTTGAACCGGTCCGGGACGCCGATCATCGAAGTACCGATCGGTACTCCCGAAGACACAGACGCCATGGGAATCCACCTGTTCAACCGTGGGATCTACGTCACCATGGCGCCCTATCCGGTGGTGCCCCGGGCTGACGTCGGGGTCCGTATCCAGATCACGGCGGCCAACACCGACGAAGAAATCACGCATCTACTGACCGTGCTCGCTGAAATCGCCGCGATGTTCCCCGGCACGCAAGCCGAGCCCAGCGTGCCGGCGTCCCGTTACGAACCCGCCCAGCAGACGACGATCGGGTAGATCGATCCACCTGGGCACGCCCAGCCAAAGGCCGCGCGATCATGCCTCTCCGCGCGCGGCCGGAGGCGCAGCCCCGGCACGCCCAGCCAAAGGCCGCGCGATCATGCCTCTCCGCGCGCGGCCGGAGGCGGGACCGTCCCGGCCCGCCGAGCCCGCCGGGCCGCTCGCGCGCGTTCGACCAGGCGTGCCACGGACATCCGGTCACGGACGAGCCGCACGTCGATGTCCCGCACGTCGCGCAGAACCGCCAGAAACCGCTCACGCGGGATCTCGACGGCGCCCATGGAGCCAGCGTGCGCACTGACGAACTGCGCGTCGACAAGCCGACCACCGGCCTGCACGAACCGCGCGTCGAAGTCGACCAACGCGACCTTGGACGCATCGGTCTGCACATGGAACATGGACTCGGCCATGAAGGCGCCACCGACGAGCACACCGAACATGCCGCCGATGAGGTCGTCGCCCTTCCACACCTCGACGCTGTGCGCCCACCCGAGCCGATGCAGCTCACGGTAGGCATCCGCGAGCTCAGGCGTGATCCAGGTGGGTCGGCCGCCCCGGCTGCACCCGCGGACGACCTCGGCAAACGCCTCGTCTACGGTGGTGGTCCACGCGCACGCACGCATCCGTCGGAACAACGAGTCGGACACGTGCACCGCGCCGACGGGCAACACTCCCCGTGGGTCCGGACACCACCAGGGAAAGTCGAGATCCGGCGGGTCGTCCCCGGACAGGTTGAAGACTCGCCCGTCGGCGACAGCCGTGGCCAGCCGACGGTGCGTGTCCGCGACCTCGAGCGGATCGTCGACAGGAACCGGGAAGGGGAAGACCCCCCGCCGGTACGCCCCGACGAGCGTGGCCGGGGTGAGCTCACCGCCGACCGCGACGGGTAATTCGACTGGCTCAGCCGGCTCGGCATAATCCTTCTCTGGCAGCCCGTCCCACGGCGACGGGCCCGGCAGCCCAGGCCGGCGGGTCAGGTCCACATGCGACCCGAGCGGACGGGTTCAGGCCGCGGCGCCACCCGGCCAGCCGCGCCTGCCCGACCCACCGGCGACGACGACGGTCCTACGGATAACGCGGTGGATCCGGCTGGCGACCGGTGGTTGTGCCGATGCCACAGCAACGGCGTCAGCTCCTCGGCGGGCTGCGGACAGCCCAGGTAGAAGCCCTGCGCCAGATCACAGCCAAAGTCGGTCAGGCGCCCCATCGCAGTCTCGGTCTCGACTCCCTCCACAACGATGCGCAGGCCGAGGGAGTGCGCAAGCCCGACCGTGGACTGCACGATCGCCGCTGCCACCGGATCGGATTCCAGGTGCACGGCAAACGATTTGTCCAGCTTGAGCTCATCCACCGGGAGCTCCCGCAGGTAGGACAGGGACGAGTATCCCGTCCCATAGTCGTCCACGGCGATGTGGATTCCCATCTCCCGCAGGGTTGTGAGCACGGCCGCGGTGCGGATCCGGTCGAGCATCAGCGCCGTTTCGGTGATCTCGAACTCGAGCGCCCGCGCAGGCACCCCGTGCAGCTCGAGGAGCTCCGCGACCTCGGCCGGGAATCCCGTGTCGAGCAGATTGGCCGCGGAGAGGTTGACCGCTACGCCGATGTCCAGACCGACGTCCCACCATCGGCGGCACTGCCCCAACGCGAGCCCGAGGACCTCCAGCGTCAGCGGACGCATCAGCCCGGTGTGCTCGGCCAGGGGCAGGAAGACATCGGGCTGGAGCAGGCCCTTGGTGGGATGTTCCCATCGTACGAGCGCCTCCACCGCGTGGCAGCTACCGGTACGCAGGTCGACCTTCATCTGGTAATGGACCCGCAATTGATCATCACCGAGCCCGCCTCGCAGCGCCTCGATGACGTCAAGCCGGTCTGGGGTGTGCACATCCGCGCCAGGCCGGTAGTACTCGACCCCGGAACGGGCGGACTTGGCCGCGTACATCGCGACATCCGCCCGCTGCAACAGGACGCTCGCGGTGACCGCGTCGTCCGGGTGGAGCGCGGCCCCGATGCTGGCGTCCACGTGCAGGGTGACCGCACCGACGTCGAAGGGGCCCTTGAGCGCAGCGAGTACCCTCTCGGCGACCATCTTGGCCACCGCCGCGTCCGCATCCTCCAGGATGACGGCGAACTCGTCCCCGCCGAGGCGGGCCAGCAGATCTTCCGGGCGCAACGCCGCCGCGATCCGCCGCCCGACGAGTTTCAGTAGATCATCGCCGACAGGATGACCAAGAGAATCGTTGATTTCTTTGAAACGGTCAAGATCGAGCACGAGTAGCGCGAACCGACGGGCGCGGCGGTCGGCGCGGAGATCCAACCCGTCCAGACGCTCGAAGAAGCCACGGCGGTTGGCCAGGCCGGTGAGCTCGTCGGTCCGGGCCTGCAGTTTGGTCTCAGCGAGTTGGCGGACCTCGGCGAAGGTGATCCCCGTCCGCACGAGCGCGACCAGAACGGTGGCAGCGGCGAGCGCGACGGTCGCGGGCGGCAGGCGCTGCGTCGCAGCGCCGAAGACCAGGAGACCGAGCGCAGCTAGCGTGAAGATCGCCGGGATCGCCAGCACGCCCCACCCGGTGAGACCCTCCGTCTTCTCCCGCGGTGGCCGTTGCCAGGCTGCGTACGCAGGCAGCACCAGCGCCAACGCCCACAGCACCTCGACCGGCCCGCCCGCGGAGTAGTGACCGCTGGCAACCTCACCGACAACGATCGTATCGGCCACCGCAAAACCGATCAGCGAGCCACCGAGGAGGTACCAGACCCGTTCCAGCCGCCAGCCCAGCAGACCGAACACGCTCACCACAAGTACGAGCAGCATCAGATCGGCCAGGGGATAAGCGAGGTTCAACCCAACCGCCGACATGCTGGTTGCCCGGACCTTACCGATGGCGCCGGCGGCCAGCCCGCTGGCAAGTGCCGCCACCCCGAGACCGCCCACCAGGGCGTCCAGCCAGACACTGGGATGAAACCGGGACACCCGTTTGCGTAGCAGTAGAATCACGGAAATATACGTCGCGATATAAAACACCAACCAGCCGACGTCGGCTGGCGACGGAGACGGTTGCGGATTGCGATCGGCGACCTGCGTTGTGAAGTACGCCGTCCCAGCACCGTAGAACAGAAGGCCGATCCCGATCGCGACCCACGCGGCCCGTTCGCCGCGCACCAGAATGGCACGCGCCAGGCACATAGTTCCCGCCGCCGCGCTGAACCCGTTGCCAAGCCATCGATCAACCTGGCTGATCACGGTCGAGCTGTCGCGCAGGCCTGCGACGGTCGTGGCGGCGAAGAACACCGCGGCCACCAGGAGCGCCGCTCGTCCTACTCGCACCATCCGCAATCGGCGAGCGGCGTGAACTGAAGTCGTCAAGCGGTCATCCCCCCACGATCAGGCCGGCGGGGCACATTCTGACACTCGGGGCACTATTCGCTCCCGAGGACCCACCAATCCGGCCGGGACTTCGGGGACCGGACCGGGGTTTCGGGGACCTTTGCGATAGCGCTACCTTTGGCCCGGCTGGCAGCGGCTTGTACGTGGATCACTGCGCTACCGCGGTTCGACACCGACCCACGGCGGCGGTATGCCGACGTCCAAGGTGCCGCGCCCGTCCACCAACGCTGTCCGTCAGCCAAGGAATCCTGAAGTAACTGCTCGACCTCTACCCGGCACTGCGCGATCCAGTCCTGAGCCACGCTCTGACCGGCCCGTTCGCACGTCTGCAGGGGCCGGCGGCGAGCGCCTCAGCCGGAACGGTCGACCACGCGATGGGGCATGAGGGCATTCGCGGGGATGACGCCCAAACGTCCGGCCTGGTAATCCTCCACTGCCTGGCGCAGTTCGTCGCGGGTGTTCATCACGAACGGCCCGTACATCTCGACATGCTCGCGGATCGGCCGCCCGCCGAGCAGCAGGACCTCCAGCATCGGGCTCACCCCGGACTGGCGGTCGTCGGCCGCGAGTGTCAGGTGGTCGCCGGGCCCGAACACGGCGAGCTGCCCGGCGCGGACCGGATGACCCTCACCGCCGACCCGTCCCGAACCCGCGAGGATGTAGGTCAGCGCATTGAAGTCGACGGGCCAGGGGACCGTCAGCCGGGCACCCGGGGACACCGACGCGTGCGCCACCGCGATCGGGGTATGGGTCGAGCCGGGACCGCGATGGCCGGCGACGTCACCGGCGATGAGCCTCAGCAGCGCCCCGGCGTCCGGCGATGCGACGAGGCTGACCCGGTCGCCTTCGATGCTCTGGTATCGCGGCGAGCTGAACTTGTCGCGCCCCGGCAGGTTCACCCACAACTGGATGCCATGGAAGAGCCCACCGCTGACGACAAGCTGTTCGGGCGGAGTCTCGATGTGCAGGATGCCCGCGCCGGCTGTCATCCACTGGGTCGCACCATCGGTGATGAGGCCGCCTCCACCGTTGGAATCCTGGTGCTGGAACGTCCCATCGATCATGTATGTGACGGTCTCGAAACCGCGGTGGGGGTGCCACGGCGTGCCCTTCGGCTCGCCAGGGGCGTACTCGACCTCACCCATCTGATCCATATGAACGAAGGGATCAAGATCAACCAGGCTGACGCCGGCGAAGGCGCGGCGCACGGGAAAGCCCTCGCCCTCGCGGCCCGATGGCGCAGTCGTCACCGACCGGACCGGGCGATCCACGGCACCGGGGAGCGGCACGCTCAAGCGCGGCAGGCTGGTCGGGTCGGCGGCGGTCACGGCAGGCATCGCGGTCCTCCTGGCACCTTTCACGGATCGAACGTTGCTGGAGCAACTATACGACAGGATAACTCCGGAGCGCCCCGACCGCTTCCCGATCAACCCGATAGCCCGTCACCGCGACAGCCCGACAGCCCTCGGTCCCGAATGTTCAGAGCGCGGAAGCGATCGTCTGCTCCACCTGCAGCCTGCGCGCCACCAACTCCATCTCGTCGGCTCGCGCCCGGTCGAGGCCGTCGGCGATATCCTCGTCCCTGTTCATCAGTTCCGCCAGATCGAGGTCGGACAGGTCGAGGACACCCATCCGCGCGTAGGCGTCGCGGACCTTCTCCCCCCACAGGCCGATGTCCCGGACGCACGGCACGATCCGGCTGAACAGCAACTTGCGGAAGGCTCGCATGTAGCTGGAGGTTTCGACCGCCGCAAGGCACTCGGCCACGTCGAACCCGAGGTTCTCCCACACTTCGGCACCCCGCAGCCGGTCACGCATCAGCCAGCAGCTTTCGACGACGAATTCCTCGCGTTCCGCGCGCTCCCGACTACTCAACTGCGCATAGTAGTCACGTAGTACCAGACGCCCGAACGCCACGTGCCGAGCCTCGTCCTGCATCACATAGGCGAGAATCTGCTTGGGCAGCGAGGCGGACGTGGCATCGCGCAGCACCCCGAACGCGGCGAGGGCGAGCCCCTCGATGAGCACCTGCATGCCCAGGTACGGGATGTCCCATCGACTGTCGGTAAGGGTCGAGTCGAGCAGCGACCGCAGCTCGGGGTTGATCGGGTAAACGATACCGATCTTCTCGGTCAGGAAACGGGCATAGGTCTCGGCGTGCCGCGCCTCGTCGATCGTCTGGGTCGCAGCGTAGAACTTCGCATCCATGTCCGGTACCGACTCGACAATCCGAGCACTGCAGATCATCGCACCCTGCTCGCCGTGCAGGAACTGACTGAACTGCCACGAGACCAGATGCCGACTCAGCTCGCCCCGCTCCCGCTCGCCGAGTTTCTCCCAGACAGGGAGACCGTGGATGGGAATCGTCTCGTCCGCAAGCTCGAGTGGACGATGGGGGTCGACCTCCACCGACCAGTCGATCCTGGTCGCTGCGTCCCACTGTCTGTCCTTGCCCTTTTGGTAGAGCTCCAACAGCCGCGCGCGGCCTTCGTCGTACTCCCAGGAAAAACGCGCGGCACCTGCCATCGGCACATCCCACGTGGAGCCACCGGCCGGCATCACGTAGTGGTCGTGCGTGCTCATGACCTGACCTCCGTGTTAGAGCTCCGGGGACTACGGCCTCCGGGCGCGCGATCTGACGATCGTCGCGCGCCCTTTGGCCCTCTAGGCCATCCGGCATGTGCAGACTGTCAGAGCCGCGGTAGGTGTCAAGCAATCACCCACTGTGCACAGTTCGTCATGATGACTAAGAGCGACGGGCAACATCGACGGGCAACATCGACGGGTGATAACGGGACGGTCCCTCGGATGGGGGGACCCGCCGGTGCTCGACACGCCGCTTGTAAGGTTAAGGGTTTGTGACAACCGGCCCCGCCGGTCGCCTGGACCGCTACCGTCTGGGCTGTGGACCGCAGCTGCAGTCGACCGAATTTCCTGCGGCAAGAGCGCCTGCGAGCAGCAGGCCGGCTCCGAAGCCGTCGGCGCCCCCGTGACACTCATGGTCGTCGCCGGCTGACGGCCCGACCACCGGGGCGCCCGGTCCGCCGCCGCTGACCACGGAACCGCCCGGGTCCCCCGGGCCGTCAACGAGATCCGATCCGTGAGCTGGCTGCCATCGCCAGTGCCACTCATGTGGTCACCGTGCCCGCACTCGCGCGGGCACGGTGTCAGCGCGCCCGTCTACCCGGCCGGCTTCCCATCGCCTGGACACCGTATGGCGATATGGTCAGCTTGTTACTAATCGGGCACACGGATGGAAAGGGCGCACCGGCCGGTGGCACTGGTGAGGCGGGGTGGGCTCGGCATCCTGATGTTCGCAGCCGCGCTCGCGCTGATGCCGGTCCTGGTGCTGTGGCATCACCATCATCCAGACCAGCCCGCTCGCGACGCGACGCTCACCGTCGCCGGCTCCGGGCAGACCGGCGGCGCGATGGCCGCCACCCGGACGAACTCCGACGCCAGTACCCCACCAGTCATCCCGGCATCGCCCGTCAGGCCCGCGGCCGTGCCCAGTCGTAGCGGTGCAGTCGGAACCGGTGCCGTCGGAACCGGTGCCGGCTCGGCGGCGAGTCCGGCCCTGATCGGCTTCACCGGCATCGTCTCGGGAAACGTCGTGAGCGGATTCATGCAGGGTGTCGTGGTAAGCGGAGTCGTTGAGATCGAACTCGTGGTTTCCGGGTCACCCGGCACGATCCTGTTCAGCCTGACCGGATCCGTCCCGACGTCCTACACGGCCACTGGGCCACCGTTCCTGTTCGCTCCGCAGGAGACGGGGTGGAACACGACGCGATTCCCGAGCGGGCAGTACACCCTCACAGCGACAGCGAGCCAGCGGTCCGTGCCGCCTCTCGCCGTGACGTTCCAGGTCGCCAACCCGCTGCCCCCGCGGTCCGCCGCCGGCTGAACGGAGGGGTCTCCGCGTGACGTCCCGATCGAGAGACCCTATGGTCAACCAGATATGGATCGCCTCGTCTGGATCGACTGTGAGATGACCGGGCTCAACGCCGCCTCCGACCTTCTACTGGAAGTCGCATGTCTAATTACCGATAGCGAACTTAATATCCTTGGTGAGGGCGTGGACGTGGTTGTGTCCGCACCCGAGACCGCGCTGGCCGGGATGGAAGCCGTGGTCAAGGAGATGCATACCGCCTCGGGTCTGACCGATGCGGTACGGGCGTCGACCCTGGCCCTGGGCGACGCCGAGCAGCAGGTACTGGACTACGTCCGGCGTCAGGTTCCGGATCCGGGCAAGGCTCCCCTGTGCGGCAACTCGATCGCCACGGATCGCGGCTTCCTCGCCCGGTACATGCCGACCCTCGACAGCTACCTGCACTACCGGATGGTCGACGTGTCAACGGTGAAGGAACTCGCGCGACGCTGGTACCCCAGGGCCTACTACGCGGCGCCACCCAAGCGCGGCGGTCACCGCGCGCTCGCCGACATCCGCGAGAGTATCGACGAGCTGCGGTACTACCGGAAAGCCATCTTCGTGCCGCAACCGGGACCCAGTAGCGAGTCCGCCCGGGCGGTGGCGCGGGAGATCCGGGTTGACACCGACCCGCGCGACGCTCCCCGCACCGCGGCGGATGTCACCGCGGCGGACGGCGGGGACGCGCCGCCGCCGTCCGCCGGCTGATCTCGTTCAGGACACCGCAATCCTCGTGGCCAGAACGAGGGATCGACCGGTACTATGAGCCAGGTCCTGGGAAGTTGTGCAGGTCGACCGCGGGTCCGCGGTCGACCGTGCGTACTGAAGGGGCATGCTTTTGGTACGTGGTGGGTGTAGCTCAGCTGGTAGAGCACCGGGTTGTGGTCCCGGGTGTCGCGGGTTCAAGTCCCGTCACTCACCCCATGTGATGATCTGTTGTGATGCGCGCTATCAGGACTCTGCTGTGGCGGTGACCACAGCGGTGAGCCTACGCAGAGCGGTACGCAGAGCAACGAACTCGTCCTCGGACAGACTCATGGCGCCGCCGATGACGGATGGCACCGCTCGAGCCCTCTCCCTGAGCGCGGCGCCCGTCTCGGTCAAGGTGACCTGGACGGAACGCTCGTCGTCAACGCGCCGCTCGCGCCGCAGGAGACCGGTCGACTCCAGCCGTTTGAGTAGCGGTGAGAGCGTGCCGTAGTCCAGCTGCAGAGCGGCGCACAGATCCTTGACCAGGCTCGCCTCGTGGTCCCAGAGCACCAGCATGACCAGATACTGCGGATAGGTCAGGCCGAGCCGGTCGAGCACAGGCCGGTAGACAGCCGTCACGGCACGCGATGCCGCGTACAGCGCGAAGCACAGCTGATCGTCCAGGCGCAGCGAGAACTCCCGCGGCCTGTCACCGGTGTGGGCGACCGTGTCGGCATCCCGGCTGGTCATCGCGTCCCGGCTGGTCATCGCGTCCCGGCTGGTCATGGCGTCCCGGCTGGTCATGGCCCATAGTCCCATCCCACCACCACTTGGGCGCCCGCACGTCGGTCGATCATGCAGCCTCCTGGCACGCATGAACGCGTCAGGAGGCTGCCAGCCGCGATCCGCGGTGGGCGGAGCGAACGACCGTCAGAACAGACCAGCGGTGAGGGTGATGGGCGTTGCCGCCAGCGCCTGGCTCACCGGGCAGTTCGCCTTGGCATCCGTTGCAGCCTTGACGAACTCGGCGTCGTCGACTCCAGGCACGTCACCACGGACGGTGATGTGGATGCCGGTGATACCAGTGCCCGGCTGGAAGGTCACGTCCGCCTGGGTCTCAAGGCGGCGCGGCGGATTCCCCGCCCCGGTAAGGGCGTGCGAGAGCGCCATGGAGAAACAAGCCGAGTGGGCTGCCGCGATCAGCTCCTCTGGGCTGGTGACGCCGTTGGGCGCCTCAGCGCGCGCGGGCCACGAAACCGGGAAGTCGCCGATCCCGGACGAGGCGAAGGTGACGGTACCACCGCCGTCAGTCAGATTACCTTCCCATGCCGTACGGGCGGTGCGGGTGGTTGCCACGGTCGGTACCTCCGTCATAGCGATCTGATGGTTGCAGCAGCCGAACAGCCGCAACTAAAGCGTACACGATTACATCGTGCACAACCTTTCTTGCCGAACAAACCACCGTCGGTCACCCGACTGCGCGGTGGCTGTCCCCGGCCGCCACGTCACCCCTGCTGCCCCTGTTGCCGGGCGCTCGTGGACGAACTACCCGCGTGGGACGAACGAACGGTCGGGGTCACCGTGGGCCGGCTGGTTCTCGTCCCGAATCTCGCCGACAAGTTCTTCGAGGACGTCCTCCAGCGCGACAACCCCGAGAATCGTTCCGTCCCGGTCGGTGACCCGGGCCAGGTGTGCCCCGCTGCGCTGCATCGTCGAGAGCACCGTCCGGAGCCTGTCGTCCACACCGACCCGGGCCAGCGGGCGTACCCACTTCGCCGGGATCGGCGCCGACCGCTTCTCCGGATTGGTCTCCAGGACGTCCTTGAGATGCAGGTATCCGGTGAGCGCACCGGAGGAGTCACGGACCGGGAAGCGGGAGAAACCGGTCCGCGCGGCGAGCGCCTCCACCTCACGTGGGGTCGCACCGGCCGGAACCGTCTCCAGTCCGTCGAGGGGAAGCAGGACGCTGCGCGCGTTGCGCTCGTCGAGGTAAAGCGCCCCCGACAGCAGGCCGTGTTGGTCGGCGTCGAGCAGGCCCTCGCGCCGGGACTCCTCGACGAAGCCGGCGACCTCGTCGCGGGTGAAGGCGCTGGCAACCTCGTCCTGCGGAGCCACCCGCAGGAGCCGCAGGCTGAGGTTGGCGGTCATGTTCAGGCCGACGATCGCCGGCCGCAGACACCGGACGATCCCGGCAAGAGGTGGGACGAGCAGCAGAGCGCTTCGGTCAGGCCCGGCCAAGGCGATGTTCTTGGGAACCATCTCGCCGATGACGACATGCAGGAACACCACTATGATCATGGATACGGAGAACGCGATCAGATGCCGGGGAGCGTCGGACAGCCCGATCGATGCGAACGGACCGTCCAACAGGTGGGCGACCGCGGGTTCCCCGAGTGATCCCAGTCCCAGGGTGCAGATCGTGATACCCAGTTGAGCGCCGGCCAGCATCAGCGAAACGTCCTCCATCGCCCGCAGGGTGGTCTGTGCGCGGGCGGATCCGCGCTGTGCCACCGGTTCGACGGCGCTTCGGCGAGCCGAGATCAACGCGAACTCCGCGCCCACGAAGAACGCGTTGACGAGCAACAGAACCACGGCGAGGCAGACGGCGACCGGGTTGCTCACCGCACCGCGTCCATCATGTCCGGGCTGGGCCGACCCTCGTGCGCAGGGGACCGACTCTCGTGCGCAGGTGGCCGACCCAGGTGCGCGGGCGCAAGAGCCAGGTGGACACGGTCCACCCGGCGGCCATCCATCAGATGGACGGCCAGAGTGACGCCGTCGACATCGACGATGTCGCCGGCGACGGGCAACCGGCCGAGCCTGTCTGCGATCAGACCTCCGAGGGTCTGATAGGCGTCGTCCAGCGGCAGCCGCACGCCGACTGTCTGCACAACCTCGTCAACGCGGAGCAGACCGGACAGCAGCCATGTGCCGTCCTTACGCCGCTGCGCGTGCGCGCCCACCCGGTCGTGCTCGTCCACCACATCGCCGACAAGCTCCTCGATCAGATCCTCGATGGTGACCAGACCGTCCGTTCCGCCGAACTCGTCGATGACAACCGCCAGCTGCAGGCCGCCGCGGCGCAGGGTCTCCAGCAGCGGGTCGAGTTCCATCGTGGACGGCACGACCAAATGATCAATCATGACGTCGCCGACGGTCACCGTTTCCCGGTCCTCCTCCCCGACCGCGACGGCGTGCTTGACGTGGATGAGACCGACGACGTCGTCGAGGCCCTGGCCGACCACGGGGAAGCGGGAGTGCCCGGTCCGGCGGGCCATGGCGATGACCTCGCCGACCGGATCGTCGACCTGGACGGTACGCATCCGGACCCGGGGAGTCAGGACGTCCGCCGCCTGCTTGTCCCCGAACGCCAGCGACCGCTGGAACAGCGTCGCAGTCTCCGGCGCGAGTGTGCCCTTTTCCGCGGACCTACCCACCAGGGAGAACAACTCCTGCGCGGATCGGGCGGAGGCGAGCTCCTCCTGGGGCTCGATGCCCATCCGACGCAGCAGGCCGTTGGCGGTTCCGTTGAGGAGGCGGATCGGGTAGCCGGTCACACGGCTGAAGCCTCGCTGGAACCCCTGCACCGCGCGAGCGGTGGGCAGCGGACGGGCAACCGCCAGATTCTTCGGGACCAGCTCGCCATAGATCATCGTTGTGACCGTGGCGAGCGCCAAGGCGATCGTCCCGCCGACGCCGCGGACCGCTCCCCCGGGTACGCCGAGGAATTCCAGCGGCCCCTCGAGGATGCCCGCGATCGCCGGCTCGGCGAGGAAACCGATCGCCAAGTTGGTGATGGTGATCCCCAACTGCGCTCCGGACAGCTGGGTCGAGAGATTCGTGAGGGCCGACAGGACACCCGCCGACCGCCTGTCACCCGCTTCGGCGGCGCGCGTCACGCGTGAACGGTCAACCGTCACCATGGCGAACTCCGCGGCGACGAAGACTCCGCAGATCATCACCAGGACGACGCTGAACAGGACAAGGAGCCACTCTGTCATCGCAGCCTGCCCAGGTCGGCTCGATCCGGGGCAGGCGTCGGACTATGACCGGGTAGGTCGGGACTGGGCATGACCCTCTCGAAGATCGACACGATGGGGCCCGGCATGACGGGGCCCGACACGACCGGACCCGACACGACGGATGCGATACGACGCGGGTAGCCACGAACCCCCTGCGATCGGACGCCGCTGACAATCGACACCCTGACAAGGTCCGCTGACCCACGCAACACGGCCTGACACATGTCCCCCAAGAATGCCCGCGCCACAGGCCGGTGCGGGGAGCCGGCGCGGCAAACCCTGGAAGGCCGGCGGACGGCGTACGCCGGCCTCCTAGTCGATCTCGAAAAGGCCCTGGCGGACGGCGTACATGACCGCCTCCATACGCGAATGAAGCTGCAACTTGTCCAAAATGTTACGGACATGATTCTTCACTGTGTTCTCACTGATGAACAGTTTGCGGGCGATTTCCCGGTTCGCGCGACCCTCCGCGACCAGCTTGAGAACCTCCAGTTCGCGGGCGGTGAGATGCGGAGCGGGTACCCGGCTCGGCCGGTCGTCCGATCCGCGCGCCAGGGTGGCGAACTCGACCATCAGCTTCGACGCCATCGAAGGGCTGATCAGGCTCAGACCGTTATGCACGGCACGCACCGCACCCGCAACCTCGTGTGGGGGTATCGATTTGAGAAGATAACCGACCGCACCGGCCTTAATCGCTTCGAACAGGTCGGACTCGTCATCACTGACTGTCAACATCACAATCTTCGCAGTCGGCACTTCCCGCTTGATGGCGCCCGCCGCATCAATGCCGTCACGGTGCGGCATCCGGACATCCATCAGGACGATGTCCGGAGTGGTTCCCGTGGCGATCACGACAGCCTGCCTACCGTCGGCGGCACGACCGACGACCGTGATGTCGTCCTCAAGATCAAGGACGGTCTCCAACCCCTGCAGGAACAGCTCATGATCATCAACAACGAGCACTCGGATGGGTTCGGGCTGAGGCGCCACAGGCGGCAGAACGCTGACCATCAGAGATCGGAGCTACCAGGCACGGGAGGTCCGAGGACGGACTGCCGCCGGACAGACGAGGTGCGATCGACGCATGTGCCCACTCTATGTGACGGCAGTCTTGCGTAGAGCCGAGTCTTCCCGCCAGTGCTGATCGAGTCGCGCACGGACACCGCTTCCGACATATCGGAATGGTACGCGCCGCCGCCCCATCGCACCGCCAGCGGCATATTGTGATCATACCCGCGAACGTGGTGATTCATCAACCCCGAACCGGACGTTTCGCGCCCGCCGCAGCGGGCCGGCCACCGGGGCCGGATCCCGAGACTCCCGCTCCTGTGATCACTATGCAACTACGTTAAGTAACATCACGCCTGTTCGGGTACGCGCCATCAGGATCATCCAAACGACCATCGTCGACGGTGTGGTTCGGACATCGCCCACGTCTCCCGACCCCCGCCTGAATCACCCGATGCGTTCGCCACTATCCGGGAAACACGCCCTAGTGGCGCCTGGAGCCGATCAAAGGCAACCTGACCCCATGGTCGCACCCTCTCCCAGCACGCCCCGCCTGCATCTCAAGCCCGGCACCACATGGTCGGACGCCTACGCCCGGTGCACACAGGTCGCCCCCGAGGCGTTCGCCGACGACCGGCTCCGCAATCTGTGGGGCGGTCAGTGGCGCCGGACCGGCGAGCCTCTGCGCAGCGTCACACCGGTCGACGGATCGCCGATCACCGGACCACCCATGATCGAGCCCGATGAGGCCCGGGAGGCCATCCGCGCAACGCTGGACGACCACAAACGATGGCGGGACGTACCGCTGGCCGACCGCAAGATGCGGGTGAGCGCCGCGCTGGACGCCATGGACAGCCACCGTGATCTACTCGCCCTGCTACTGGTGTGGGAGATCGGCAAGCCGTGGCGGCTGGCGCGCACGGACGTCGACCGGGCCATCGACGGCGTCCGCTGGTACGTCGAGGAGATCGACGCGATGCTGGCCGGCCGCACCCCCCTACCAGGGCCGGTCAGCAACATCGCCAGCTGGAACTACCCGATGAGCGTGCTCATGCACGCGATGCTGGTCCAGGTTCTGGCTGGCAACGCGGCAATCGCGAAGACCCCGACCGACGGCGGTGCCGCCTGCCTCACCCTCGCCTGCGCCCTGGCGCGGCGCGAGGGCCTGCCGGTGGCCCTGGTCTCGGGGTCCGGCTCCCGGCTGTCGGGTGCACTGGTGCGGGCGCCGGAGATCGGTGCTCTGGCCTTCGTCGGTGGACGCTCCACCGGCGGCCAGGTCGCGGCCGCTCTGGTCGACACGGGCAAGCGGCACTTCCTCGAGCAGGAGGGCCTCAACGCCTGGGGCATCTGGGAGTTCTCCCAGTGGGAGCTGCTGGCCGCGCATCTGGGCAAGGGCTTCGAATACGGCAAGCAACGGTGCACCGCCTATCCCCGCTATGTCGTCCAGCGCCAGCTCTTCGATCAGTTCCTCGCCGCCTACCTGCCGGTGGTGTCCTCGGTGCGGTTCGGCCATCCGCTGGCCGTCGTACATGACGACGACCCCCTGCCCGAGCTCGCCTACGGGCCCGTCATCACCGCGGAGAAGTCCGCCGAACTCGCCGGCAAGGTCGACGAGGCGATCTCCAAGGGAGGGGTACCGCTGTACCGGGGAGCGATGGCCGACGGCGCATTCATCCCAGGACAGGACACCGCCGCCTATGTACCCCCGGTGGCGATCCTCGCTCCCCCGCCGTCCTGCGCGCTGCACCATGCCGAGCCGTTCGGCCCGGTGGACACGATCGTGGTGGTCGACTCCGAAGCCGAGCTGCTGGCCGCGATGAACGCATCCAACGGCGCGCTCGTGGCATCGCTGGCCTGTGACGACGAGGTGCTCGCCCGCCGGCTGAGCAGTGAGATCCACGCGTTCAAGGTGGGCATCAACAAGCCACGTTCGCGCGGCGACCGGGCCGAACCGTTCGGCGGTCGCGGCGCGTCATGGAAGGGCGCCTTTGTCGGCGGCGACCACCTCGTCCACGCCGTCACCGTCGGGGGGGACCCGGCCGAGCGGCTGTACGGTAACTTCCCGAGCTACTCGCTGTACCCCGACGCCTGACGCCTGACGCCTGACGCCGCAGGCACCCCGACGGCTGAGGCACCCGCGCCGTGGAGCCCGGTCCGCACCGCGAGCGCGGGCCGAGCCGACACCTGTTGAGCGGTCCCCGGCAACCAGCGGCACAACCAGCGGTCACCAGACTCCGAGGCCGTGCTCGGCGAGGGGACCCATCCGAAGTCCCAGATCGTGGCAGCGGGCGGCGAGCTCCGGCAACGCGCCGAGGGCACTGTGCCACGCCTGTGGCGCGGACGTGCAGTCGGAGTCGTGCAGGACGATGGTGCCGCCACCGCGCAGATCGGGCGCGAGGGTGTCCAAGACGCTCAGCGGCGTGGCCGTCGAGGTCCAGTCCCGGCCCCAGGCGGTCCATAACACCGGTATGAGATTCAGCCTGCTGGCGGCGAAGAGGAAACCGGCCGACAGGATGCCGTGCGGCGGCCGGGCGAACCGCGGCTCCTGGCCGGTGACGGTGGTGATCAAATCTCGGGTACGCTTGAGCTGGCGGTAGGTCGACAGTGGCCCCCGCAGCAGCATCGGTCGATGATCCCAGGCGTGGACTGCAAGCTCATGGCCGGCGTCGGCCATCCGCTGGGCGAGGTCGGGTGCCCGCTCCACCATCGTCCCGAGGACGAAGAAGGTGGCCCTTACATCCAGTTCGGTGAGCACATCGAGGAACAAGGGGGTGGACGCCGGGTCCGGGCCGTCGTCGAAGGTCAACGCCACGTGGTCCGGCGCGCCGACCCCAGCAAGGACGGGCACGACCCGCGTTCGCAGGTGACGCAGGGTGGCCACCGAGGGTGCGGCATAGGCCAGGGCGGCAGTGGCACCGAGCACAGCGGTGGCCCGGAAAACCCGCACCGACGAGGTATTCCCGGCCGGACGCACCACCGACGTCACGGTCGACCGTATCCCCGACCGGTCGGGAACCGGCGCGTCCATCATGGCGGACACCTTCCCACACGGTTCGCCCAACGTGGCGTCGCCCCCGGCGTCGCCCCCGATGCCTGCCCGATGCCTGCCCGGCGTCGGCCCGACGCCGGCACCCCGTCAGGACGGTTGACCGGCCGAACAACGAAACTTGCATCCGAGGCATCCGACGGTGTCGGGTGAGGTGAACCGCGGCACGCAACGCTGCACAACGCAACGCTGCACAACGGACGACAGCGCGGGAGAAGGAGGCTCATGCTGGCAGGCGTGGCCGGCGCCCGGCGATCGGGTCCAGCAGCGTCCGACGTGGACGTCATCGTGGCCGGCGCAGGCGTGATCGGTCTTGGGGTCGCGTGGCGCGCCCGGCTTCGTGGGCTGTCGGTGACCATCGTCGATCCCGCGCCGGGATCGGGCGCGAGTAGAACGGCCGCGGGCATGCTGGCCCCCGTCACCGAGCTTCACTACGGTGAGCGGCCGCTCCTGGAGCTGAACACCGCTTCTGCGCTGCGTTACCCCGCCTTCGTCGACGAGCTGGAACGCAGCAGTGGTTGCGACATCGGTTACCTGCGGTGCGGGACGCTGGTGGCAGCCTGGGACGCTGCGGACATGGCCGGTCTGCGTGACATCCACGGCTTCGCGCGGTCGCTGGGTCTGGAGACCGAACTGCTGACCCGACGGCAGTTGCGCGCCCGGGTCCCGGCATCGGCGAGCGGGCTCGTCGGAGCACTGGCTGCGCCGGGTGACCACCAGGTCGACAACCGCCTTCTGCATCACGCGCTGCTGCGGGCATGCGAGCGGGAAGGGGCGCGCATGGTCCGGGTGGCCGCGCGGGAATGGCTGCTGCGCGGTGGTCGGGTCGTCGGGCTACGGCTCGCCGACGGCACCGACCTGACAGCGCCGGTGGTCGTGCTGGCCGCCGGAGCGTGGTCGGCCCGGATCGGTGGGCTGCCACCGGAGGCCCTCCCCGCGGTCCGACCGGTCAAGGGCCAGACGCTGCGGCTGCGGACCGTCGGGCCACCCCTGCTGACCTGCGTGCTGCGGGGCTCGGTGCGCGGCTGCCCGATATACCTGGTGCCGCGCGGCGACGGTCGGGTCGTGGTCGGGGCCAGCAGCGAGGAGGTCGGATTCGACGTACGCCCGCGTGCCGGCGCCGTGTACGAGCTCCTGCGCGATGCCCAAGCCCTCATGCCGGGGTTGGGTGAGGCCGAGCTCGAAGAGGTGAGCACCAGCCTGCGGCCCGCATCGCCCGACAACGCCCCGCTCATCGGCCCGTCTCGGGTGCCCGGACTCGTGCTCGCCGTCGGCCACTACCGCAACGGCGTGCTGCTCACCCCGGTGACCGCGGATGCCATCGCCGGCCTACTCGCCGACGGTGCGATGCCCTCCGAGGTCGCACCGTTCACCCCGGCACGGTTCGAGCCCGCGGTAACCCCGAGCAGGCACTGAGGAGGATGTCGGATGACTCTCACCGTGAACGGCAAATCCATGCAGGTACCGGCCGGCACCACCCTGCACCAGCTCATCGCGGACCTGGCCGGGGCTGGCCGGGGAACCGCCGCCGCGGTCGACGGCGTTGTGGCCCCCCGCAGCCGATGGGCGGAGCTGGAGCTGCACACCGGCCAGCACGTGGAGATTCTCACCGCGACCCAGGGAGGTTGACATGGCCGACGATGTCCTGGTCATCGCAGGCGAGGAGCTCGCTTCCCGGCTGATCATGGGTACCGGTGGGGCGCCGAGCCTGGCCGTCATGGCGGCGGCGATCGAGGCGTCCGGCACGGCCATGTGCACGGTGTCCATGCGACGGGTCGATACCGCTACACCCGGATCGGTGCTGGACATGCTCGCCGGTTGCGGTGTCCGGGTACTGCCGAACACCGCCGGGTGCCGCACCGCCCACGAGGCCGTCCTGACCGCGCAGCTCGCCCGGGAGGCGCTGGAAACGGACTGGATCAAGCTGGAGGTGGTCGCGGACGACTACACGCTGCTCCCGGATCCGGTCGAGCTCCTCGACGCAGCCGAACGCCTGGTCGCCGACGGGTTCACCGTCCTGCCCTACACCAATGACGATCCGGTGCTCGCCCGCCGACTCCAACAGACCGGCTGCGCCGCGGTGATGCCGCTGGGCGCGCCCATCGGCACCGGGCTGGGAATCCGCAACAGCCACAACATCGAACTGATCGTCGCCGAGGCCGAGGTTCCCGTCATCCTCGACGCCGGGATCGGTACCGCCTCCGACGCGGCGCTGGCCATGGAACTCGGCTGCGACGCCGTGCTGCTCGCATCCGCGGTCACCCGGTCCCAGGACCCCGCCCTCATGGCGGCGGCCATGGCAGCCGGCGTGACCGCCGGGCGACTCGCGGCACGGGCCGGGCGCATACCCCGGCGTCACCACGCACGGGGTTCGTCGCCCACCCACGGAACCGCGGTGTTCTGACCGGACGGGGATGGCTTTATATAGTTATATAAGTTTGCTGAAATATATTGACAATCTCTTTTAACATCACTATCATTACATACCACATCGACGCGAAAGATCCGGGTGGTCCCGCTTTACCGGGCCGCCCGGATCGTTTTCGTCCACCCGGGCGAAACCCCGTCGACAAGGATCCCGGCATCAAAAGAACACGTCTACCCAGCCACTTCCTGTGCAGACGTCGGCCATATTCGTCAGGAGGTCGAGAAGTGCCACAGTCCACGAGTCCACCCGGGCCGATACTCTCCGTAAGACGAGAAGATATCGAAGGTATTTGTCCTGAATGCGGCGAAACCGGGTTACAACGTTATCCGGTGCTGTCCGACGGCGGCTGGTTCGAGGTCGTGAAGTGTCGCGAGTGCCTCTGTTCGGTATCCCGCACACCCTGGTCGCGCCTTGGCACGGTCATGCGACTGGAGGACACCCTGTGATGGACAGGAAGATTGTCGGTGTCGATGTCGGCGGCACCTTCACCGACGTGGTCGCCATCTCCGACGGCCAGATCAGGGTCACCAAGGTGCCGACCGACGTCCGGACGAGCGAGACCTCGGTCCTGCGCGGAGCCGCGGACATCGACGTCGCCACGGCGGACGTGTTCAATCTCGCCAGCACCGCCGGTCTCAACTCGATCATCACGAGGCGCATTCCCAAAATCGCCTTCCTGACGACACTCGGCCACCGCGACATCCTCGACCGAGGCCGACTGGTACGGCCGTGGACGGCACTGACCGACATGTCATGGCGTCGCGGTATCGGCGACGCCTCCCGGCCCCTGGTGCCGCGGTATCTGCGGCGCGGCATCAAGGAACGGATCACCGCCCAGGGCGACGTCCTGATCGCCCTGGACGAGGACCAGGCACGCGATGAACTGCGTATCCTCGCTACCTGCAACGTCGAGGGCGTCGCGATCTGTCTGATCAATTCCTACGTCGACGGGGCGCACGAGCGGCGGCTGCGCGAGCTCGTCGCCGAGGAACTCGGTGACGTGGTCTGCTCGATCTCCAGCGGGGTGTCGCCGCTGGCCAAGGAGTACGGCCGCGCGTCGACCACCGTTGTCGACGTCATCATGAAGATCAAGTACACCCGGTACACCGATCGACTGACCACCGGCCTGCACGACCTCGGCTTCACCGGGACGTTCAACTACGCGGACTGCGCAGCCCGGCTGATGCCGGCCGACTACGCGATGGAGCAGCCCTACCGCCTCGTCGTCGGCGGGCCCGCCGCGGGTACGGTGTCCAGCGCCCACTTCGGCCGGCTGATCGGTGACGAGAACCTGCTCTGCGCGGACGTCGGCGGCACGTCGGTCGACATCAGCGTGGTCATCGACGGCAAACCGTGGTCGAACACGACCTTCGAGCTCGAACACGACCTTGTCATCAACGCACTTTCCACCGACATCGTGACGCTTGGTGCCGGTGGCGGCAGCATCGTCGCGATCACCCCGACCGGCGAGATCCAGGTGGGTCCGGACAGCGCCGGTGCCGACCCCGGGCCCGCAGCCTACGGCCAGGGCGGAACCCGCCCCACCCTCACCGATGCCGGGCTGCTCATGGGAGTACTGTCCGCGGACGGCTTCCTCGGCGGCACGATGGCCCTTCATCCCGAACTGGCCCAGGCCGCTTTCGAAGGCCTGGACACATCCCTGTCCCTGGGACAACGGGTCGCCTTCGCGTGGAAGATGGGCCTGAACAACATCGCCGAGGGCCTGCTGAACATCGCCATCCGCCGGGGGATCGACCCGCGCGACTTCAGCCTGGTCGCGTTCGGCGCCGCGGGACCGATGCTGCTTCCCTCCCTGCTGGACCTCGTCCCGCTACGACGAGTGATCATTCCTCCCCATCCGGGCCTGTTCAGCGCGCTCGGTCTGGTCAGCTCGGACCAGGTGTTCTCCGACCAGCGCAGTGCCTACACGTTCCTGTCCCCCGAAGCCGCGGACACCATCGACCGGCTGTTCCGGGAAATGGAGGACGGCCTGCTGGCCCGCCAGGGCATCGACGCGAACGCGGTCAGGATCGTTCGCAGTTTTGACGGCCGGCTCTACGGCCAGAGCTGGGAGACCCCCTTCGTCGAGGTACCCGGGGGGACCATCACCGCGGACACGGTCACCACAATGATCGCGACCTTCCACGATGCCTACCAACGGCGCAACAGCAACCGCTTCGAGATGTTTCCCGTCCAGGGCGTCACCTTCCGGGTACAGATGATCGTTCCTTCCGACAAGGCCGAGTACCCCAAACTCGAAATCGCCTCGGACGTGGCGCCACAGGCCGACACGACGACGATGCTGCGCCATCTCTATGAACGCGACGTCCCAGCGCCCGAATACCAGCGCCCGAAGCTACTGGCGGGACATCGGATCACGGGACCAGCCATCATCCGCGAGCCCATGTCCACGACGTTCGTGCCAGTCGGCCACACGGCAACAGTCGGGGAATACGGCGAGCTCAGCATCGCCTGAGCCAGGCGAACCAGCTTCTTGCAAAGGATAGGGATGATGACGACCCAGACCGGAAGTCGCGGTGGCGCCGGTCCCGCATTGCGGGACCTCGGCGACACCGAGTTCGAACAGTTCTACCAGTGTGACCGCTTCACGGCATCGGTGCTCTCCAGCCGCTTCCGTTACATCATGGAACACGTCTGCAGCCAGCTCATCACCTACGCGTTCTCGCCGCAGATCCGCGAGTCGACGGACGTCTCCGCCGCCGTCACCGGCCCGCCCTCGCTGAACCACGCGATGCCGGCGGTGGCCCAGACGATTCCGCTGTTTTTCGGCTCCATCCCGGACGCTGTCCGCATCACCCTCGAGGAGTACGGTCTCGACCGCATCGTCGCGGGCGACGTCATCATGGTGAACGACCCCTACCGGGTGGGAACACATCTCAACGACGTCTGTTTCATCCGGCCGGTCTTCAGCGCCGGCGAACTCGTCGGCGCGGTGACGATCCGCGCGCACATGCTCGACTGGGGCGGCCGGACGATCGGCGGCTTCGAGGTCACCAAGACCGACCTCTACGAAGACGGTCTGGTTTTGCCGCCGACCCTGCTCTACAGTGCGGGAAAGCCGGTCAAGTCGACGTTCAGCCTCATTCTCGACAACACGCGTCTCGGTCCGATCGTACTGCCCGACATCCAGACCATCCACACCTCGCTCGAGCTGGGCGCCGGCCTTCTCCTGGAAACCGTGGAGAAGTACGGCCTGCCGGCATATCTGGGTGGCATCCGTTATGCGTGCGACGCTGCCGCGGAGACTATGCGAAACGCACTCGAGCGACTGCCTGACGGAATCTACGAGGGCGAGGAACGGCTCGACAGCGATGGTCTCAGCGACGACGCGGAGCATGTCGTCCGGGTCCGTATCAACAAGCGGGGAGGGCGGGCGGAGTTCGACCTCAGTGGCTCCTCACCCGCGACGAATTCGGCCATCAACTGCTCGTGGCTGGACGCGAAAACCGCCGTGGCCATCGCGCTCAAGTACCTCATCGACCCGAAAAGCCCGTTCACCTCGGCGTCCCTGCGAGACGTCGATGTGCTCCTGCCTGCCGACAGCATCATCAACCCATCGCCACCGCACTGCTGCATGTTCTACTGGGAACCGGTTCTGGCGATCATCAACGCGACCTTCAGCGCTGTCAACGGTGTGCTGGGCGAGTACGCGGTCGCGCCGGACTCATGGGGAGGCACGATTCATTTCGCCAGCGGTGTCACCGCCGGCGGCGCCCCGTGGTTCAGCTCGGCCGGCGCGACCGTGACCCCGTCAGGACCATGGGGTGCCACCAGGGACGGCGATGCCGATTCGAGCCAGCTCATGATGATCTTGAATCTACTCGACGGCGGAACCGAACAGGGTGAGGCCGACAACCCCGTCGTCGTGCTCCGGCGTGACTATCTTCCCGACACCGCTGGTGCCGGGAAGCACCGCAGCGGCTCAGCCAGCGTCACCGACAGCCTGTGGTTGACCCCGGCCGAGCACCGGATCTCCACCTTTCACGTCAAGCGGCCCCCGGGCAACGGCGGCGTGTACGGCGGCCGGCCCGGAACGCTGGCCGGCGGGTGGCTGTGGGACCCCGCGACATCACCGCTCGCGCAGCAGCCCGACATCCTGCCGCTGACCATGTCGAGCCCGATCTACAGTGAGGCGACGCCCCTGATGGGGGTGGTCAACCCCCAGACGCACGAACTCGACCCCGACGGTGAGTACCGCTTCCTGCTCACCCCGGTTGCGGCGTCGGCCAACACGATGATCCGTTTTGTCTGCAACGGGGCGGGTGGCTGGGGAGAGGCGCTGGAACGCGATCCGCTGCAGGTCCTGCACGACGTGCGTGACGAATACGTCACGATCGAAGGTGCGGCGCGCGACTACGGTGTCGTCGTCACCGGCGACCCGGTCAGGGATCCCGAAGGGCTGTCCATCGACGAGACCGCGACCCGGGCGCTTCGCACGTCCCGCGCCACTGCCACTGCCACTGCCACTGCCGGAACATGACGGGAGGATTTCGCCGGTAGGCCCCCCGACCCGGCCCGCCACCGCCATTCGGCATCCCGGCACGGTCCGAAGTTCCGTGCCTCTGGCCAACCTTCCGCCCGTCGATCATACTGCTGTGTGAACGTAATGTGTCATCGATGTGACCGGCTCGGCAGCGGGAACGGGTACCGACACCCGTCCCGAAGGTCGCCGACCGGCAGGTGGAACCACGGAGGTGGCGAATCGTGCAATCGACAAGCCTACGGGACGAGCTTCTCGCCATAACCAGGGCGGTTGCGGAAGCACAACGTCACGTCCGATGCGTGCGCCGCCACGCGCCCAGCTCACGACTGGCCAGCCGTCTTGAGGTGGACGTCCGCCGCGTGTTGGAGGATCTCGACGACCTGGGGGCCGAAACCCTCAGCCGCAGCGAGACGAGCGGCCCGGCCGATGCCGGCACGGCGGACGGCCCGGCCGAGGCCGGCACGGTGGGCACCTCCACCTGCTCGGTGTACTCCGAAGGCCACGAACCCGTCTTCGTGCCGGCCCGCCAGGGCGAGCCGGAGTTCCAGCCCGAATGCGACGACGAGGGGGTTGCCGGCGGGTGGCAGCGGCGTCGCACCGTGTCGCCGCGCCGCGGACGCCGCGTCCAGGTGTGAGCATGGGACGACGGGCCGCGCCACAATCCGCGGCCTGTCGTCGGTCCGCCCCAGCCGACCGGAACGCAGCAGGGAGAACACCACCCAGGGAGAACACACCAGGGCCCCAGCTCCGCGAATCTCCATGATCGTGCTGTGGCCCGGGGGAACCGAGGAGCGCCATGCCGACGCAGACGGATGCCCGTCGTCCCGACAATCGGGGTTCCACCGGAGCCACCGCGCCCAGCACCGGCGCGGCCCGAGCGAGGATCACCCAACCCAGTCTGAGACGGGACCGATGGTGGGTAGCTCCCACCATCACGGTGGCCGTGCTCACCGGCTTCGTCGTCTACGGGACGTGGGCGGCGTTCCGCAACGGCGACTACTATGCGCATCCGTACCTGTCGCCGTTCTATTCGCCCTGCCTGACCGACTCCTGCCCGACCGATGCGCTCGGCTCCGGACTGCTCGGCGATGTGCCCTGGATCTCACCCGCCATCCTGATTCTGGCCTTCCCGCTCGGTTTCCGGCTCACCTGCTACTACTACCGGAAGGCGTACTACCGATCATTCTGGTGGGCGCCGCCGGCCTGTGCGGTTCCCGACGCCCGGCGTCGGTACAGCGGTGAGACCAGGTTTCCGTTGCTGCTGCAGAACCTGCACCGCTACTTCCTGTACTTCGGCGCCTTGTTCGTGGGTCTGCTCACCTATGAGGCTGTCCAGGCGTTCAGCTTCGACGGCGGCTTCGGTATCGGCGTCGGCACCGGCTTCCTCGCGGTCAACGTGGTACTCCTCGGCCTCTACACGTTTTCCTGCCATTCGTTCCGGCATCTGTGCGGGGGCGGGCTGCGAACCCTGTCCGCGCATCCGGTGCGCCGGCGGCTGTGGCGGGGGGTTTCGGCGCTCAACCGGCGCCACCTCGTGTGGGCCTGGTCGAGCCTTCTGTGGATCATGGCCACCGACTTCTATATCTGGCTGGTCGCCAGCGGTCATGTCCACGACTACCACTGGGTGGCGTGAGCGGCCATGACAATGCCACCAATAACAGATAAATCGGTTAAATCTCCTATCTCGGAAACGCATGCATACGACGTCGTGGTGATCGGTGCCGGTGGCGCGGGCCTGCGCGCGGCGCTGGAGGCGCACGAACAGGGTGCCCGGGTCGCGGTCATCTGCAAGAGCCTGCTCGGCAAGGCACACACCGTCATGGCCGAGGGTGGTATCGCGGCCGCGATGGGTAACGTGTGGCCCGAGGACAGCTGGCAGACACACTTTCGCGACACGATGCGTGGCGGCAAGATGCTCAACCAGTGGCAGATGGCCCAGATCCACGCACAGGAGGCGCCTGACCGGGTCTGGGAGCTGGAGGAGTGGGGCGCGGTCTTCGACCGGACGCCCGATGGACGGATCCTCCAACGTGACTTCGGCGGCCACCGCTTCGCCCGGCTCGCCCATGTCGGGGACCGCACCGGCCTGGAATTGATCCGTACCCTGCAGAATCGGCTGGTCAGCAAACGTGTGGACGTCTTCATGGAATGCACGGTGTTGCGTCTCTTGGCGGCGGAACGCCGACAGACCGCGCCGCCGCGGGACCTGCCGTCACAGGACGGGCCGGGGGGTGACGGACCGCCGATCATCGGAGCGCTGGCGTACTGGCGTGAGTCCGGAACTTTCGTGCGTTTCGACGCGCCCGCAGTGGTGCTCGCAACCGGCGGCATCGGCAAGTCCTACCAGGTGACATCGAACTCCTGGGAGTACACCGGCGACGGCCACGCGCTCGCGCTGTGGGCGGGGGCCGCGCTGATGGACATGGAGTTCGTCCAGTTCCACCCCACCGGCATGGTCTGGCCACCGTCAGTGAAGGGAATCCTCGTCACCGAGGGTGTCCGGGGCGACGGCGGTGTACTGCTCAACTCCGAAGGCCGTCGCTTCATGTTCGACTACATCCCGTCGATCTTCGCTGCCGAGACGGCCGACACCGAGCAGGAGGCCGACCGCTGGTACACCGACAAGGTGACCGCGCGCCGGCCACCCGAGCTACTCCCCCGCGACGAGGTGGCGCGGGCCATCAACGCCGAGATCAAGGCCGGACGGGGCTCGCCGCACGGCGGGGTTTACCTCGACATCGCCTCCCGCCGCGACCCGGACTACATCCGCCGTCGGCTGCCGTCCATGTACCACCAGTTCACCGAGCTGGCCGACGTCGACATCACCAGAGATGCAATGGAAGTCGGTCCGACATGTCACTACGTCATGGGTGGCATCAAGGTCGACCCGGCCACCGCGGCGGCGACGGTACCCGGACTGTTCGCCGCGGGCGAGTGCGCGGCCGGCATGCACGGCTCGAACCGGCTGGGCGGCAACTCCCTGTCCGACCTGCTCGTCTTCGGCCGGCGGGCGGGGCTGCACGCCGCACGGTACGCACGGGCGGTACCGGTGGACGCCCGCGGCGTGGCTGACGACGCACAGGTCCACGCGATCGTCGAGCAGGCCCTCGCGCCGTTCGCCGCTGCCGTCGGGCGCACCGCCCCTGCCGCCACTGCTGGGATGACCGGCGCTGCGGGGACAACCGGCACTGCTGCGGCAGCGGCCCCGGAGAACCCCTATCAGCTGCAGCTCAACCTTCAGGAAGTGATGCAGAACCTGGTCGGGATCATCCGGACCGAAGCCGAACTCGTCCGGGCGCTGATGGAGATCGAAGCGTTGCAGGCTCGTGCCCGCCGGGTCGCTGTCGCCGGTCACCGGCAGTACAACCCCGGCTGGCACCTCGCTGTCGACCTGCGGGCGCTGCTCACCGTCGCGGAATGTATCGCCACGTCCGCGCTGGCCCGCCGGGAAAGCCGCGGCGGGCACACCCGCGACGACTTCCCGCAACCCGATCCGGCGTTCGCAACCGTGAACCACGTTCTGCGGCTGCGCGCGGACCGGCTTGTCCTGACCGCCGAACCGCTGCCGGCGCTGCCGGCGGAGCTGGCCCACCTTTTCGAAGCAGCTGCGACCAGCGGAAAGGGCGCCTGATGGCCGCATACAACCTGGCGCTGCGGGTATGGCGGGGCGATGCCGACGGCGGCGATCTGCACGACTTCACGGTCAGCGTCGAGGAGGGCATGGTCGTCCTCGACGCGCTGCACCTGCTCCAGCAGACGCAGGTCCCGGATCTGGCCGTCCGGTGGAATTGCAAGGCCGGCAAATGCGGGTCGTGCAGCGCCGAGGTGAACGGCCGGCCGCGGTTGATGTGCATGACCCGGCTGAATCTGTTCACGCCGACCGACACCATCACCGTGACGCCGCTACGGACGTTCCCGGTGATCCGGGATCTTGTCACGGACGTCTCGTACAACTACGAGAAGGCCGCGCAGGTGCCGGCATTCGCGCCAGGGCCGCCCGCCGGTGCCGACGGACACCACCGGATGCGGCAGGAGGACGTCGACCGCGTCCAGGAATTCCGCAAGTGCATCGAGTGCTTCCTGTGCCAGACAGTCTGCCACGTCATCCGAGACCACGAGGAGAACAAGCCGGTCTTCGCCGGCCCTCGGCTGATGGTCCGGTATGCCGAACTGGAGATGCACCCGCTGGATACCGAGGACCGACGGGAGCTGCTGCGTGAGCAGGCCGGCATCGGCTACTGCAACATCACGAAATGCTGCACGGAAGTGTGCCCGGAACACATCACAATCACCGACAACGCGATCATTCCGCTCAAGGAGCGGGTGGTCGACGCCTCCTACGACCCGCTGGTGTGGCTCGGCAACCGCATCTTCCGCCGACGGCGCTGAGCGCGACCGGCGCCGACACGGCCGTCGGCCATGGGTAACGCACCCATGGCCGACGGTCCGCTCAACGGCGGGGGTCGATGCTCAGACCGTGCCCGCCGCGACGAAGGTGTAGCCAAGCTTCTTGATCCCCGCAACGGTGTCGCGTAGGTACGCCTTGCCGTAGTAGGGGTGGTAGAAGAAGCTCGCGAACCCGTCGCGAATCACGAGGTTTCGCTTGGCTGCGTCGACCAGGTCGGCCGGCAGCCGGGCCGGGTGGTTGTTGAACGGCTCCGGCTCGATGTTCCCGATGTTCTCCGGGATGATGTAGGTGCCGTTCACGTCGGTGACCGGGTACGGGAAGAACTGACCACCGTATTTGGTAGCGTCGACGGTGCCGCCGGCAAGCTGGTTACGGAAATACAACCGCCGGTCATAAGCCTTGGTGAACTTGGCGCGCACGGCGGCGTAGTCGGCGGCCGAACCGGCGTAGTGCGGGAACTCGAACGTCGTCGGCACAGGCAGGCCGGCCGCGGTGAACGCGGTGGCGGCGCTGTTCATGCGTCCGGCCGCCCATGCCTGGCTGTCCTCAGCCACCGGACCGTCGTAGACGACGTTGTTCTGGGCGTCGATGTGTGCCCGGAAGAACTCGAAGTCATCGGCGCTGACAGCATCGTATGGATTCGCGACGTTCGAGTACTGGTGGGTGTAGCCGTGCATGAGCAGTGTCCCGCCCTTGCTCACCATGTACTTGAGCGCGCTGACCACGTCAGGTGTGTTCGCCAGGGTGGTGTCGACCGGGGTGCCGTTGTTGTACACACCGTTCGGGTCCCGGTAACGCGGGTAGACCGCGACGGAGAATGGCACCTGGACCGACGAGAGGTAGTCGGCCACCGTGCGGAGTTCGGCCGGATCCGCGTCCGGGCCGACGTCCTCGATCCGGACGAGCGCGCGGTGCCGGGTCGCTGTAGCCGGGGCGAGCACGTCGAAGAAGAGGTCCGACAGGGCGATGTAACGATCTGTCGTATCCGTGTAGGCATACGGGATCTCACCGATATAGGTGAGGTTGTTCGACCGCAAGGCCCAGGGGAAGGTCGTCCCGTTGGCGCGGACCGCCTGGGCGAGCACCGTCGCCTTGGTGGTGTCCACGCTGGAATAGGACATGATCCCGCTGCCGTTGGCGGCGTACCGGGTCAGACTGGTGTTCTTGTAGCGGACCTCGGCGACGGAGGAGACATCGAACTGGGACCAGTTCCAGCCGTACGTGGCGGCGAAGGTCGGTGACTGCGCGGTCAGCTGCCAGATGTTGTCGTACATCCACACCACTGGCCGGGTACCAGCCAGCACGTCGGTGAGGAACGCGGTGGGCACCTGCTCGTCGTAGGTGGAGCCGACGTAGACGACCGCCTTGTAGTTCGCCATCTCACCGGCCGTGTATGCGGCCACCGGATGCGCCTTCCAGGTGCCGAAGTGGGAAACGAGGTTCGCCGTCTGCATGGCGTACTGCTCGCCGAGCCAACCCCACTGGCCCGTGGTGTCGTACAGAATCAACGTTCCAGAAGGAGTTGTCGCCACCGTGGTGACGGCGGCCGACTGGATGCGCAACGCCGAGGTGGCGGCCGCTGGACGGACCGTCGCAGGCGCACCGGTGCGGGTGTCCGTCACCGGCCGGGGCCCGCGGCGAGGGGGTGCGGTGGACGGTGGGGGCGGTGGCGCGATCAGCTGACCATCGGCCAACACCTGCGCATCGCTGTGATGCTGCGCTGTTCTCTTGGGATGTGGCCGCTGCGCAGTTGCCGCGGTGGCCGTACTGACCAGGGCCGCAACAAGCGCCAGAACGGCAACTAAGATCGCTGCTACGGAGCCACGGAATCGGCGGGTTCGCATCTACAATCACGTCCTTTCAGGATGAATCTGGTTGGCCTGAACAGGCGCATGGCCATTCGTGGCGCCCGTGGACGCGTGGCTGGCGGAGCGGCCCACCGGAGTGCGATCCTGGTGAGGCACACCGATGGGCCCCAAGCCGACCGGCGGATGGAACCGGGGCACGAACTCGTCGACCGGCGGACCGAAACCGAAGTAGTGGGCCAGCGCCGCAACGCTGCGCCGTGCTGCACCGCCGTCGCCGTACGGGTTCACCGCTTCCGCCATCGCCGCGTACGCAGCCGGCTCATCGAGGAGCCGACCGACGCTGTCGACGATGCGGCGGGGGTCCGTGCCGACCAGTGCCACCGTCCCGGCATCCACGCCCTCGGGCCGTTCGGTGTTGTCCCGCATGACAAGCACCGGTTTTCCGAGGCTCGGCGCCTCTTCCTGGACTCCCCCGCTGTCGGTGAGCACGATGGTGGCGCGACTCATCAGGTGGGCGAAGGCGGTGTAGTCGGCCGGATCGGAGACGACCACGTTCGTCAGGCCGCTGACGGCGGGCATGATCGCCTCACGCACGGTCGGGTTCCGATGAATCGGAAAAACGATCAGAAGATCTGGCCGCTCCGTCGCGAGCTGCGCGAGCGCCTTTCCGATATCGCGCATCGGCTCGCCCCAGGATTCCCGCCGGTGGGCGGTGACAAGGAGCACGGGACGGTCACCGGAAGCGTTGCGCTCTAACTCCGCCAACAACGGGTCGTCGTTCGGCATAGGCTCCTTGACGACCCAGAGCAAAGAGTCGATCACGGTGTTGCCGACGACGAAGACCGTGTCCGGCTTGACGCCCTCCGCGAGGAGATTGTCGCGACTGGTGGGGGTGGGCGCCAGATGCAGGTCGGCGAGCTGGGTGGTCAACCGGCGGTTGATCTCTTCCGGGAACGGCGAGGTGGGGTCGTTCGTACGCAGGCCCGCTTCCAGATGCGCGACGGGAACCCCCAGGTAGAAGGCGGCGAGCGCGCCCGTGAAGGTCGTGGTCGTATCCCCCTGGACGATCACGATGTGCGGTTGCACCTGCGTGATCGTCGCCTCCAGACCGCCTAGCGACCGGGTGGTGACCCCGGCGAGTGTCTGGCCCTGCTGGAGGACGTCGAGATCGACGTCGGGAACGATGCCGAACAGGTTGTTGACCTGGTCGAGCATGCTCCGGTGCTGGCCGGTGACGGCGACGACGGGACGGAAAAACGGCGAGGCCGCCAGTTCGCGAACCACCGGCGCCATCTTGATTGCTTCTGGGCGGGTGCCGTAGACCACCAGGACGGTACGGTCTGGCCCGCTATCGGGACGGGTCGATATTTTTGTGGCCATAACATGTCCTTTCGTCGGTCCTTGTCCGTGTCGGGTCAGGGATGCGTGTCGGGTCAGGGATGACGGGATCGGCGGGGGAGAGTCATGAGCGCGGGCGGGCAGACGGGGGGTCCGTACCGATGTGGATCCGACGGAATTCCACGTCGGAGTCCTCGCAGTACAGACCCACAGCTCCGGTGAAGTAGGGGCGTTCCGGGTCAACGAGATCAGCGATCAGGGCGCCGTCGACGGCAACGGTGATTCTGCTTCCAGCCTGGGTGATCCCGATCGTGTGCCAGGTCGCGGTCGTCGTGCGCGGCATCTCGCCGCTGGCGAGGAACCGCTGCCCGCCGGGATAGGCCGGATCCTGTTTGCTGATCTCCCAGCCATTGGTTTTCAGGGCTAATGCATAGAAATGACTCCCATCGGTGTAATGCCACAGAACCCAGCCGACTTCCCAGGGCTGCGGCCCGGGCGTACGCAGCTGGCGCACGGTACGTAACTGGGTGGTGACGGTTATGTCGGTGTAGTGGTCAGCACTGACCACCAGCGCCGCATGGGTCGCGCCGGGTCCCGCCGCCGACTTCGGGGCCAGCGAGATCACCTCGTCGTCACCGGTCGGGCCTGCGGTCGGACCGGTGATCTGGCCATAGCCGTCGAAGAGCGCGAGCCAGGTGCCATGGCGGCTGCCGTCCACCCAGCGGACCATCGCGCCGCCCTCCTGGAACAGGCCGGTGAGCCGCCACATCCCCAGCAGCCCGATCAGGGCGAGCAGACTGACCAGTGCGATGCACGCGAGAACGGCCAGCCGGACGAGCAGGCCGGATCCGCCGCCGGCCGGCTGACGCCCCCGGCTTATGCCGGCGCCGCCGGGCGGATCAGCGGGCAGCAACGGTCGCACCGAGGTCATCCATCGACGGGCACCGGCTCGCCGGTGTGCTCCTGCGATGGCGCCAGACCGACGTCTTCGCTGGTCACCATGGTCGCCGTCACCGCGGATGCACTCGCCGCCGCTGTCAGGGCCGGTGCAGCCAGGTGTTCCTCCGGACTGCGGGCGGTCTTGTGCCAGCTGTTGCGGCCGCCGAGCATCCGGGCGATCGCCCACCAACCGGCGACGAACCAGACCAGGGCATACAGGATGTAGAGATGGGAATAGCCGATCAACCGCAGGACACCGAATCCGGAGCTCGGCTCCTGCCTGCGATAGACCAGCGCGCAGATCATCGCCGGAACAGCAGCCATCAGGTAGGCACCGGCGAACAGACTCGGATCGGGGCTGGGCCCACCGGCGAACCAGTCGGCCAGGACGGCCGCGGTCGAGCATCCGAACGCGAGTGTGAGCAGGGACGCCAATAAGATCAATAGCGGGCTCGACAGATGGAACAGCATGTCGGGCAGACTGCGGATCCGCGCTTCGCGAATCACCCTCGGTATCAGCCGCCATGACTGCAGGTGCCCTTGGAACCATCGGGAGCGCTGGCGCAGCAGCCGACGAAGCCTCACCACGCCCTGCTGGTGGACGTCGGCCTGCGAGCAGAACCGGTTGCGCCAACCCGCGAGCAGCAACCTGACCCCGAGATCGAGGTCCTCGGTCAAACTGTGCGTCCACGGCTCGTCGCCGAGTGACCGCAGTGCTGAGAGCCGCACGAACTGGCCATTACCACCCAGCCCCACGTTGTCGACATGAGCCCGACCGCGCTGGAAGATGTCCGTGTAGATCACGAACTCCATGTCCTGCATACGGGCGAGCAGGTTGCCATGACGGTTGTTGATGCGGACGCCGGTCTGGACGCCGGCAGTACGCGGGTCGCTGAAGTACGACGCGACGACGTCGACGGCATGGGAATCAAGGCGTCCGTCCGCGTCGACGACAACGACGATCACGTTGTTCGGATCGCGGGCGGCGACCTCGTCGCGAGCGGCGAGGTGGGCGATGGCGGCGTTCAGGGCCGCGCCCTTGCCGGACCGGGCATTGGGCAGATCACGCCGCAGCAGCCACCGGCGCTCGTCGTGGACCCCGCGCACGATGCTGGACGTAGCGTCATCCGAACCGTCGTCGACCACCAGGACCCGGATGTCGTCTCGTGCGGTGGCCAGCAAGCGCCGCAGACTCGCCCCGATCACCGCCTCCTCGTTGAGGCAGGGCATGACGAACACGTAGAACAGCCCGGTGGGCACTGCCTCAGGAGGCTGCTGGCGGGTGCGAGACAGCGACAGCATCGTCACCAGGTAGAGGAAACCCATGACGATCAACCCGGCAGCGAGCAACCACGCGGCATCGAGCCCGTCGCCGAGCAACGACACCGCAGACATGCCGCGCGCCTGCCCCGGTGGCTGTGCCTGCCCCGGTGACTGTGCCTGCGCGGTCGCCGGAACGGCCAGGTAGCAGGCAACGGGCAGGAGGAGGACCACCCGCCACAGCACCGGACCCCCCGACAGCCGGGACCGCAGCACCCGGGACCCCGACACCCGGGACCAGGTCGGACCGGGTCTGGCCGGCGACCGGCGGCCGTGACTCTCCGCTGATCGTAACGCGAAACTACGGAGAAATTCCGTGGAAATCTTAGCTTTCCGTACACGGCACGGCCGGCTCATCGGCTGACCCGTCGTCCGGCTGGTCGACCGATGCTCCCGGTCGCGGTGACACGCTCGGCCGACGTATGCCTGAGACGGCCGCGGACGCGCAGGAGGAGGGCCAGAAGAATACACGCCACACCGGTGGCGAGATACAGCACGAATGCCAGACCGACAACGTCGGTCAACACGCCGGACAGCATGTCGAAAACCTTAGAAGTAGCACTTCCGCTTAACGCGTGATCGGCCGCACGCGATTCGAACATAGATTCTCCATCAAGGCATACATGCCCAGGTCTCCAATGGCGTGCAGCATTGCCTGATGCCCCTGACCTGCGCTGTTGACGCTCGCCAGCAACGACAGAGAGGTGCCCGACCAGCCTGGAAAGAACGCGAAAAAAGGCGACTCACGTCACCCGTCCATTCCGATGATCGCGGTGTCACTCACGCCTTGAGGTGTAGCCGGCTCACTATAACAGCAGCGAGATTCCCCGGACCGCCGCTGTCACACGGGTCGTACGATCTAACTCATCCCCCCTGGACCTGACCTCCCGAGCACTCGCCGAGGCGGTGGCGACACCATCGACCGTCTAGCGGAGAACGGCGCCCCTTCGACCCCGCTGTTCGCAGAACAGCGTTGCATGAAATTCCGCTGTGCGCAAAGGGCGTTCCGAAACCTCTGCGTCATCCCGCCGGTACATCAGGACCAACTATCACGCAGAGTCACTATCGAGTCGCCTATAGGTCACCACGCACGGCAATACATTGATCAATTTCCGTGCACACGAGAGGTTACCCGCCACCCGCGACACACCCTCTGAGCAGGTAGAACAACGCGCTTGAAAACATTGCGTACATCTCTGACAACCGATTGTCAGCAAGCAGCCATGGGCGCTGCGAAAAAAATCGATAACGCAAAGTAATATGTGAGGAATACTCCCGCCGTCGGCGGCCTGCATCCGTTGAAAAACCCTGAGGAGGGACCGCATTCTATATGACTCGCGCTATATCTACAATAAGAAAACCAATGAAAAACTTATGAAAAACTTGACGACGATGGACATGGACGGGATCCGATGCACACCGTCACCATGGAATCACTCCACATTCTCAGGAGCAACATCAACAGACATGGCATCGCGCAGGCGGTCAGCGTCGGTGTCGGCCAGGGTCAGGTGCCGGCGCGCCTCGTCCAGGCTGACAAGCCGGTAACTGGCCGTCGCCGTGGCCATCGTCGCGCCATCGAGGTCGAGGATCTCGGCCGCAGCATGGGTGAGGCCGACTCCGGTCTGCTCCACACGCGATGGTCGCATCCGGGCTACGCAGTCATACGTCCTCCCGACGAACAAAGGTGAGACGTAACGCACCTTCATTGCCGTAGTGAACGCGGTGAGGCCTGCCTGGAGGACGATCAGATTACCCATGATCTCATCGCAGACCACTCCGACCAGGCCACCGTGCACGACCCCGGGGTAGGACTCGTGCGCCCGCCCGAAGGAGAAGCGAGCCTGCATGCCCTCGGGATGAGTCCGGAACTGCAGTTGCAGGCCCTGATCATTGTGCGGCGAACACCCGAAACACCGGTAGTCCGACAGCACCGACCAGGGAACCTCGACCGGCCCCCCCGGACGCTCCCCACCAGGATCCTGTCCACCGGTCGGGATCGCCTCTACTCGCCCGACTGCGTCGGGACGATATGCATTCACCGTGGTGTCGGCGGTCGGCATCCTGAGATCTCCCTCGTTCGGCCTGGCGTCGTCGACCTGAACTCCCTTTTTCTAGTCGAATCCGCGGTACGGGGCAGTGACAATCCCCCGACCCGATCAGGCGATCAGGCCCGACAATGGACGAGCCGACACCCCCGGCTTCCCTGCGACGTCAGCCGGCCGCGTCACCGGCCCCAGCGCGGCGGCGGACCAGTAGCCGGCGGCGGAGCATGACGACCGCGGCAATCACCCAGACCACGCCCAGAACGATCACGAGATTGCGCTCGTAGGCCAGCGGGTCGACCGACGGGTTGTCGGGCTTGCGGCCATACCCCCGCCACAGGGGCAACGACACCAACGCGACCGAGCCGCTTACGATCAGCGCTGCCTGCATCACGGCCCGATACGGTGCCGGGATCAACCTTGTCAGCACGAGACCGATCACGGCCAGCGCCGGGACCAGCAGGGCGTCGTGGACGGCGATGGCCGCCAATCCCCAACCGAGCGCGTACGGCGGATTGACCGCAAGGTGCGCGTCCAACGCCCCGAGCACCCCGACGACGACCATGGCAATGCCACCGCCGACAAGCAGGGCACGGGCAGCCAGTGCCGCCACGCGCCGCACCGGTATCCGTTCAGCCGCTGCCCGTTCAGCCGGCGCCCGGCGCCCGGTGGACTCACTCATAGCATCACCACCCGGTGCACCCATTTGGTCTGCAGGACACCCGGTCGGTTCGGGGCGATCAAACGGACCGGATAGCCGTGGTCAAGCGCCAGCGGCTCGCCGCGGAGCCCGGTGGCCAGCAGGGTGAGCGGGTCCCGGGCGTGCGGTGGACGCACCTCGCTCATGCTGTAGAGGCTGCCGCTCTCCAGCGACTCGACCCGCACCGTGGCATCGTGCGGAATGCCGGCCCGATCCAGTAGCTGCGGCAGCGCAACCCCCGACCAGGTGGCATCCGCGCTCCACCCCTCAACGCAGGTGATCGGCAGGTGGGACGTGGCCTGGGGAAACGCGGCCAGGTCGGCCAAGCTCAACCGCAGCGGCCGGGGGCCGACGACCTCCAGGCGGTATCCGGGGTCACGCGCCACGGTGGCGACCCCGGCCGCGGCTGCGGTGCGGTTGACCGGCAGGTTCTGTGGTCCGACCGTCGGCTTGCGTGGGGCCAGCAGATCCAACTCTGACAGACCGGGCACCGCCTGACCGGCGGTGACCACCGTGATCACCCCAGCGGCCGCACCGACCGCTCCGACGAAGCCGCGTCGGGACAACCCGTCACCGTCGGGTTCCGGCGAGCTGCGCCGCACCGGTACGCCGCCCGGTTCGAGATCGCCGCCGTCAGGATCGAAACCTTCGAGGGTGACGTCTACGAGGGTGACGTCTACGAGGGCGACACCTGTGAGGGCGACGCCTTCGAGGGCGACATCGTGGAGCCTGCCGCGTCCGACGTTGGCGCGCACCACCGTCAGCTTCGCCGCCACGTGCACGAGCAGCGCGCCGATCGTCACCCACGCGGCCCAGTAGTGGGCGACCGTGAAGAAGAAATGGAACGGGTACCACTGGGCGATGTTCGCGATCCCGGTGGAGAGCTGGAACAGCGCACCGCCGATGAGCACGATGATCGAGATCCGCTCCAACGCGTGTGCGACCGTGCGGACCGGCGGCCACTCCCACAGCCGCGGGTAGACCGTCCACAGTTTCGCCAGCAGCAGCGGTACGCTCGCCAACCCGGTCGCCACGTGCAGGCCCTGGGTGAACCGGTAGAACCACACCGGCCGGGACGGCCACGAGAACCACGACGGTGGATGTTGCATGAAATGTGATACCAGACCGGTGGCAAAGCACGTCCCGAAGGCGATACCGAGCCAGATCCCGAGCAGCGAGGCCACTCTCGGGTCATGCAACCGGCTGGTGAACCGGCCCTCGCGCAGCGGTCCACGCCGCAGGGTCTCCGGCGGCGATGGCAGCGGGCGGGTGAGGGGGTTCATATCTTCAACGTAGGACCGCCGGCCGCCACCAGACACCCGCCACGGATTACAGGACGAGGACGGCGGCAGCCCGCGCCCTCCGGCGTGCCGCAACGGCCTGGTTCGCCCCTCACTGGTGCGGCGGAGGATCCGCCAGCTGCGGCCGGATCTGGTCGACCACGACCAGGGCGATGAGCCCGACGGTGAGCACAATCAGCACGAGCAGGCCGTAGACGTGGGCGGCGAGCGGCACGGCCGCGAGCAACACCACCACCGCGGCCATCTGCGGCCAGCTCGGTCGGTGGCCGATGCGGGCCGCGCACGCCATCAGGCCGAGCAGATAGAGCGCCGGACCGCCGAGCGTCACCAGAGCACCGGCCGTGTGCAGCTCGCCGCCGGGATGCACGATCACCAGCTCGACGCCGACCGCCGTCAACACGATCCCGGCGATGATGGGTAGGTGCAGGTAGGTGTAGACGTCACGGCCGATCTGGCCCGACTCGTCCGCCGCGCTCCGGCTGATCCGCCGGGCGACCGATCCGGCGACCTGGCCGAAGTACAGCCACCACAGGGCAGTCGACGTCAAAAATGCAAACCCGAGCGTAACGACGACTGAGCCGCGCAGCCCCGCATCGGAGGCGGTCACCCCGGCCAGCACGATGCTCTCGCCGAGCGCAATGATCACAAAAAGCTGAAAGCGCTCGGCGAAGTGGCTGCCCTCGACCTCCCACTGGCTCATCGGGGTGGGCCCGGCACGAGGCACCCAGAACCGGGCCAGCGGCGCCGCGAGGTCCAGCGCCAGCGCGGCAACCCAGAGCAGCCAGCGCGGCTCACCGGACAGTATCCCGCCAACCACCCACAGTGGGGCTGAAAGGACGCTCCAGGCAAGAATCTGCCGGAAGTTCTCGTTGAACGCCCCCGGCGGGGTCACCCATACGACGAACGTGTTTCGACCGATCTGCAACGCTGTGTAGCTGGCCGCGAAGAGCGGGGCGAGGTCGACGGAGCCTTCGGGGATCGCCACGGCCATCAGGAAGCTGGCTAGCATCACGTAGATCAGGACGAGTCGGACCGGCACCGTCTCCGGGTCGAACCAGTTGGCCATCCAGGTCGTGTAATTCCAGGCCCAGTAAACGGCGACGAGGAAGAAGGCCGCCTGCGCCGCGCCGATCCAGCTCAGATCCGCCAGCAGGTGGTGGGATATCCGGGTCACCGCGAAGACGTAGACGAGGTCGAAGTACAGCTCGAAGAAGGTCGCGCGTTGTTCCCCGCCACTCCGGCCGCGGATGTAAGGAATATCCGGAATAACGGAACGTGTCCGTTCCGCCGCACCAGGTTGCCTGACCGTACCCGTACCTGGACCCATACCTGAGCATAAGAGCGCCCGGCGACAACACTGACAAGGATGGTCGGCATGCCAGCGCATGAGACCGCACCCCGCAGGCAGCGTGAGCCGGCCGCATGGCCCACGTCTGTCGCCATCACAGTCGCCCTCGCGGTTGTGGTCGCGACTGTCCTCGGCGGGTGCAGCGGCGGTACCCACGCCGGCGACCAGGGCGACCGCGGCGCCCCAGTCGGCCCGAGCGGCCCGAGCGGCCCGAGCGGCCCGGACGACCAGGACGGCCGGACCACCGGACGAGATGCACCCACCGGGGTGAGCGCCGAGTTCGACGTCCGGGCCGAGAACGCGAAGCCCGGTGCCGACTGCGGGCTGGCCCGTCTCGGCTATAACCACGCGGTGGAGGGCTGGCTCGACCACACCAGCATCCGGTCCGGAGACGAACTGCGTCTGTTCGCGTCGACGACCGCGGCCACACTCACGGCCTCCGTCTTCCGGATCGGCTGGTACGGCGGACGAACCTGCCGGCTGGTCACCGAGGTCGGTCCGCTACCCGGTCGGGTGCAGGCCCCCGCCGCGCGCGACCCGAAAACCAGCACCGTGAGCACGTCCTGGGTGCCGACCACGGCGTTCAACACGAGCAGCTGGCCGCCTGGCGCGTATCTGATGCGCCTGGACAACTCGGACGGATTCCAGACCTACGTTCCGTTGACCGTCCGCAACCCGACGACATCGGGACGGGTGGTGATGCTCGCGGCGGTGACAACCTGGCAGGCATACAACGCGTGGGGTGGATACAGCCTTTACCACGGCCCGAAGGGATTCAACGACCGGGCCCGGGTCGTCTCGTTCGACCGACCGTACGACTATGGCGACGGCGCCGCGGACTTCACCGGAAACGAAGCCCCGGTCATCATCCTCGCGGAGAAACTCGGCCTGCCCGTCGCCTATGCGACGGATATCGACCTCCACGGCGATCCAGCGTTGTTGGACGGCGCCCGTGCGGTTGTGTCCATGGGGCATGACGAGTACTATTCACCCGCGATGCGGGACGCGTTGACGCGAGCCCGCGACCACGGGGTGAATCTGGCTTTCCTGGGCGCAAACGCGGTGTTCCGACGAATTCGCCTTGGACCGACCGCGGTCGGGCCGGACCGGCTGGAAACCGGTTACAAGGTCGCGGCCGAGGATCCGTTGAACGGTGTCGACGACGCCGCCGTCACCGCGAACTGGCCGTCTCCACCCAAGGCGAGTCCGGAGAGCACGCTCACCGGTGGCATGTACCAGTGCAACCCGGTCCATGCCGACCTCGTGGTCCGCGACCCTGGGCACTGGCTGTTCGCCGGAACCGGGTTGAGCGCGGGCAGCCGTATTCCGGGAATGATCGGATCCGAGTACGACCGGGTCGACCTCACCTATCCGACACCGTCGCGGATCGAGGTTCTCGCACATTCACCGGTGCTCTGTCATGGCCGGCCCGACCATTCCGACGTCAGTTACTACACCGCCGACTCGGGCGCGGGCGTGTTCGACGCCGGTACCAGCGCGTGGGTGTGCGGCGTAACCGATGTGTGCGGGTCCGGCGCGGCCGGACCCGTGGTACAGAACTTCGTCACCACCGTCACCACCACGATGCTGACCACATTTGCGCAGGGCCCGGCCGGGCAACGACATCCCGGCGCCCGATCCGTGCCGGGTGACGACACCGGCGGCGGCGGGAATCCGGGCGGCGAACGGTAGCCCGGCAAGCCCCCGCAGGACGCAAGCGGGTGGCCAGGGCAACCGGGGCGGACAGGTCACCGGGGACGAACTGCACCTGTTCGCGTCCACGACCGCGGCCAGGCTCAATGCCTCTGTCTTCCGGATCGGCTGGTACGGCAGGCGACTTCAATGTGCAGATGGGGAGGTAAGGTGTGTCGACGTGGTGATCAGAGAGCTGTCGCAGGCGCGTACCGGCTGCGGAGCTCGCGCTTGAGGACCTTGCCGGTGATGTTTTTGGGAAGTTCGGCAACCACATGGATCTTCCGAGGGCTCTTGTAACCGGCAAGCTGCGCCCGACAGGTCCTGAGGATGTCCTCGGGGTCCACGTGTGCACCGGACCGGAGAACAATCACAGCTACCACACTCTCCCCCCATACCGGGTCGGGAACACCGATGACGGCGGCTTCCGACACGGCCTCATGCTTATGGAGGACCTGCTCCACCTGCGTGGAGTACACGTTCTGTCCACCAGTTATGATCATATCTTTGATGCGGTCGACGAGATAAACGTATCCTTCTTTATCCACGGTCGCCACGTCACCGGTGTGCAGCCACCCATCGGTGAACGCGGCGGCGGTGGCCTTTTCGTCGTTCCAATAACCACTGGTAACCAGATCACCGCGAATGACCAGCTCACCGGGGGTGCCGGCGGGGCATCGCCGCATCTGCTCATCCATGACCGCGACGGCGGTCAGCGGCAACGGCCGGCCACAGGACTCCAACAGTTGCTCCTGACCCGACAGCGCACGAACATGGTCCTCAGGACTGAGAGCCGTCACCCATCCGGTTGACTCGGTCTGGCCGAAGCCGGTCACCAAAACCGGTCCCAGCCGGTCCGCCAAAGCGCGGGCAGTGCTCGTGGGCATGGCCATCCCGCCGTATCCCAGTCGGCGGATGGAGGACAGGTCGGCCGTGTCATAGCCCGGATACCGGAGCACGAAAGCCGCCATCGTCGGCGCCAGCGAAGTGATCGTGATTCGATGTTCCGCCACCAGTTCCAGGAACGCGCTCGGCTCAAACGCGGGCATCAGGACAGTCGGCACCCCGCACAGGTGGTAGGTGGGGACCTGAAACGCGGAAACATGGCACATGGGGAAGGTCATCAGCATCCGGTCACGCTCCGTCGGCGAGACCGCGAGCATCATTGTCATGGCCGCTGTGATGATTCCACGATGGGTGATCATCGCCCCCTTGGGGCTCCCGGTCGTACCGCTCGTATAAACCAGCCATGCCGTGTCGGAATCTGACACTTCCACCTGAGGACGGGTGGGTGAGGCCGATGCGACCAGCTCCTCGTAGGAGGAGCCGCGGCCGTCCGATGGACCACCAATTACAAACATGTGTTCGATAGCTGGGACGTCGCCGAGCACGGGCCGGAGTTCGTCGACGAACTCCCGGTCGACAATCAGCACCCGGGCGCCGGCCGCAGCTATGATCTCAGCCCATTCCCTGGGATGGATCCGGTAGTTGAGCAGGGTGAGTACCATGCCGGCGGTCGGTACACCGTAGAGAGCCTCGACATAGGCGGGCACATTGCGAGCCAGGATCGCGATCCGGTCTCCCGGCGATGCGATCCGGGAAAGGCCGTCCGCCAGCCGTAACGAGTCCGCATGCAGGTCCGCAAATGTCCGTCGCTCGTTCCCCGTGACCAGCGCCACCCGTTCCGGCCAGTTCGCGGCTGCCAGTGACAATATGTCGCCCATCAGCATTCGTCTGTCGCCTCCACCCGCCTGGAAAGGGTTATCAAGGGCAGTACCTCGTGCGTGATGCGTTCCGCGTTGCGGAGGGACTCGCCGAGATCCGCACCGCTCGTCTGAAAGATCATGTGGCGTGCCCCCGCATCCACGTATGCCTGCACCCGTGCGGCAACCTGTTCCGGGGTACCTGCGGCGGTCACGCGGTGGATGAGTCCGCGCAGGTCCCGTGACCAGACTGAGCCGAACATCTGCGCCATGTCGGCGTAGGCATCCTCGGGCCGGTCCGCTACACCGATGAACAGAAACTGGAACCATTCGAAGCTGTCGAGCTTACGTCCGATGGCGTCGGCCTGGGCGCGAACCGTCCGGACCGTTTCGGCGTACCGGTCCGCAGACAACAGATAGGGCATCCATCCGTCGCCGATGGTCGCGGCTCGCCGCATCGCCGGCGCCTTCGTTCCCGCTATCGGTATCCGTGGACCACCGGGCTGGACGGGCGGCGGGGAGATCTGCACGCCCTGGAACGGGTAATGCGGGCCGGCCCCATCGACCGCTTCGCCGGTCCACAGGTCCCGTAAGACGCGAATCTGTTCGTCGACCCGGTAGCCGCGGCCGGCGACCGGCACACCGCAGGCATCAAACTCCTGCGGATATTCCCCACCGACCCCCACCCCCAACG
>NZ_CAUVXG010000004.1:146533-152040 GCF_963555885.1 Protofrankia sp. Cr2 | reverse complement strand
GCCGGTGACTGCGCCGCGGTTCCCGATCTCACCAGGGGTGAGGGGGCGACGACCAGTCCCTCGGCGCAACACGCGGTTCGTCAGGCCCGAGTGCTGGCGAACAACATTCTTGCCGACCTCCGTGGCGAACCGATTGCGCCCTACGAACACCGCTACGCCGGCAGCGTCGCGTCACTCGGCCTGCACAAGGGGGTGGCCGATGTGTACGGGATGAAGCTGCGCGGGTGGCCGGCGTGGCTGATGCACCGCACCTACCACCTCAGTCGGGTGCCGACGTTCAACCGCAAGGCACGAGTCCTCGCGGACTGGACCCTCGCGCTGTTCTTCCGGCGGGAGATCGTCTCGCTGGGGGCCTTCGCAGACCCCCGGGCGGGTTTTCGTGAGGCTGCCAGCCCGTCCGCCGTAGCCGGCGCGCAGGGGTCCACGGCCGCGACCCCGGTGCTTCCTTCGAAGAGCGCCGGGCATGGTGAGACCAACGGTTCCGTGGCCGCTGGCCGGAAGTCCGGGGCCACCAGGACGGTGGAGGCGGCCAAGCCGTCAGGGGAAACGTCGGTGGCGTGACCTGCTGGCACGGCGCGCTATGGCGCGCAGCTTGTAGACGATTAGCACCAGATGCCCGCTGTAGGCGACTACGGCGGGCATTTCCGTGAGCTGAGCTGAGCGGAGCGGGGTCCGGGCGCGAAGCGTCCGTCCGAACCAGGGTGATTTCCTCCGCTGCCTCGCGATCTACGCACCCCAGCCCCGCTCCTTGATCCATGCCCCGATTGTCGGGCGCTCCAAGAGCCGGACTCCCGCTCGTCGGGTTGGGCCGCTGCGCCACGATCCGCTCATCCCGCGCGATTACCGGTCCGGGCTACAGGATAGCGTGACGATCACTTTACTTCGCGCAGGCAAACTGGTCTTGATCGTCACGATGTGTTATGAGACAGGATGGTTCAGTCACTCCGTACACTTTCTCCATGTTGTCTCTTTCACAAATCCTACGTAGCGTGGTAGAAACATCTCCGATGTAGCCCAGCCGGTGTATCCCAACAGGCAGAGGAGGCTGTCCTAAAAACAGCTTGAGTGTCGGTTCGACTCCGACCACCGGCACATTCATGTGCTCGTGGTACCAGGCCGTCGCCTGGTACCTGGCTGTCCGATGTCGGCCGGATCATTCCGGCCGACATCTCGACCCGCCATCAGACTATTCATCTGAATGCCTTGTGGGCCGCCAGTGTGACGCGGTCGTACCACCTGGAGTGCCCGGCAACAGGGAAGTAGATCAAGGAGTGGGGTGGCGGTGCGTGCAGCGCCTGTCGCATGCACCGCCGTGTCGCATGCAGCGTCCGTCACAGGTGGAGTCCGATGTTCGGACCCTCGTCGCGGCGTGACCGCACCGGTGCGCGACCATGTGGGGCAGGATGGTGGAACACGGTGACTGCGCGGAGCGTTCTACTCTTGCCTCGGACGAGCTCGTCGATCGGGTCGGGTTGCGCCGCGGTCGCTTGAACTCGATGGCAGCTACGATCTATGCGCCCGACTGGATGCGGGTGGTGGAAGGAGTCGTATCCTGATGGCCGAGATGCGTTCGTCGAACCCGGTGTTCAGCCGGCGCGGCTTCACCGGCCGGCCCGCGCAGCCGACGCCCGTGCCCGAGTACGGCGCCGGCGGGTATCCGCCGCCAGGACCGGGCGCGCCGCTCAATCCGACCCCAGAGCAGCTCGCCGGTCTGTACCGGGCGCCGAGCGGTCTGACCGTCGACGACGTCGTCGTGCACACCATGGGGCTGTTCGCCATCACCGCCGTCACCGGGATAGCCGGCTGGGCCATCGCGCCGGCCGCACCCGCCGTGGGGTTTGTGGCGATGTTCGCCGCGCTCGCCCTCTCCTTCGTGATTTCGTTCAGCCAGCGGCTGAAGCCGTCGTTGATTGTCATCTTCGCGGCACTCGAGGGTCTGTTCGTGGGCGCGGTGTCGCGGTACTTCGAGGACGCCTACTCCGGCATCGTGCTGCAGGCGTTGCTGGGAACCGCCGTGGTCTTCGTGGCAATGCTTGTGGCGTACCGCAGCGGCCGGCTTCGAGCGACTCCCCGGATGACCCGGATCGTCTATGGATCACTGCTCGGTGTGATCATGATTAGCCTGGTCGATCTGGTGATCAGAGCCGTGTCCGGCAGCCACCTTCCAGTCATCAATGACGCCTCGCCGCTCGGCATCCTGTTCAGCGTCGCCGTGCTTGTGGTCGCGAGCCTCCAGTTCATCCTCGACTTCGACTACATCGAGCGGGCGATTGCCAGCGGTGCCCCTCGCGAGGAGGCATGGCGCGCCGGTTTCGGTCTGCTCGTCGGTTTCGTCTGGGTATACATAGAAATGCTCCGTCTGTTGTCGAAATTCCGAGGCTAGCGCCTGTACGGTGGATCTTTGACCGCATCGACCAAATATCCACCAGACAGGCCCTAGCCGGAGTGGTCGGGACCGGCGTTGTCGATCTCAATACTGATCACGCAGCGCTGGTCGCGGACCATGGCGGCACGATAATCGTCCCAGTCGGGGTGTTCGCCCGACAGCGAACGGTAGTAGTAGACGAGGGTCTCCATGGCCGTCGGCAGTGAGATGATTCGTGCCCGACCACTTACCTGAATCCACGGTCCGTAGAAGGCAGCCGGAATGACGCACACAGTCGCGCGCGGATCCCGGTGCAGGTTGCGGACCTTGTAGGCAGTCTCCCGGCTGCTTATGATGACTGCACCGTCGGTGCCCACTCCGACCGCGATCGGTGACATTTGGGGGGTGCCGTCCCGGCGAAACGTCGCAAGAACGGCGTGATGGTTCTCGCGGATGTATGTCCGCGCTGCCTCGATGTCCATGGGTCGATTCTTGCGCAACCGGTCTTACAGCACTGTGCGAATCAACGTGTGGGCTCCGCGCAGCGGCCGGCTCGCTGTCAGGTCGGCTCGGGCGAGACCGCCGTCATGTGCGGATCGCCCGCCTGCGTAGATCGGCTTCGTGAACGACGGCCGCCGCATAGCAGTGTGGGAGACCGTGTTCGTCCTGGAGCCAGTTCACGCGTTCGGAGAAGCGAAGCAGACCCGGCCCGCGGTCGAGGCATCCTAGCCAGTGGCCGACGTCATGTCCTGTGATTCTCGGAATTCGTTCGATAAGACTGTGGTGGGTCTCTTCGGAGCGTTGTTGCGACATTGACGCCTCCAGTAAGCACTGGTCAACGAACCATGGAAGGAGCGTGCACCACCAGTCGGACAACAGCAAGACCCGCCACGGCTGTCACGGGATAACCTTCGTCCGTGACCGATGTGGAACTGATGTTCACCAGGGATCTGGTCGGTGAAGTACGACGATTGCACGACCGGATTCAGGGGTGGACGTCGGGCTCCTGGCGGCAGCGGTCAGCTTCTGCGGGCACCCGTGCTGATCGGATACGCGCGCTTGCCGTCGAACTCGCCGAGCTGGGCCATCAAGCGGGCTCTGGCGCGCCGGCCGGTGTCAGGCCGCCGAGCCTGGCCGACCACGCGCTCGCGGACCAGATCGTCGTGTTGGCCACCGACCTGGTTGAGACGCTGCTCGCGGATGCTCGTGGTCATGCTGCCGAGGGTGGCTCGGATCGTCGCCGTGACATCGCGGAGCGCGCTTGCTCGGCCGTCCGGGCCGCTCGCCTGGACTTTGACGGGCGCCGACCCTGAAACAAGGACGTACATTCGCCATAATTGGGTATTCGCCATAATCGGGCCTTCCGGGTGAAGGTAGCCGTCCCAGGAAGATGTCTCAGGATATCACGTGCCAGTCGGCGTTGATCTCCCTTATGAAGATATCGGCGACGATGGCGGCACCATCAAGTGTCAGGTGAACACCATCGGTGGAGCGGGCGAGTACGGTCCGTCCCCGGTCGTCGGTGAGGTAACTGCTGTAAGCCCCGTTGTTCGACAGGCGGTCGCTGACGTTGACGAAACGGACACCGGGAATCCTTCGGGCGGCATCCGCGGCGGCTTCGGACATCTGGTGGTAATAGCCGTTGAGCCTCGGTTCGCGGGCGGGGGGCAGGCTCATCCAGTAGACGCGGCGTTTGCCCCCCGAAGACCAGATCTGCATGACGACGATCGCGCGGCGACGATACTCCGCCAACCATTGGGGTGACCCGGTCGCGAGCGTGCTCCCGTCCGGCAGCGTGATTCCCTGTGCATCGTTGCCACCGATGGCGACCACGATCGCCTCTGGATCGCTCTCGGTGACCTGCGCGCGGGCCTGGGCCGCCCAGTCGAAGAAATCCGGACGCACCAGGCCGGTACCGGCGTGGGTGTCGGTATCGGCGTGGATGGTGCCGTGGGACCCATTCACCATCGACGGCCCGATGCTGTCGCTCAGTGAGTCTCCGGTCACCAGAAGGCGCAGCGGGGTGGCGGCGTCGGGACGGCGCAGGGCCGCCGCGACGCCAGCCGGGTCTGATGGCGGTGCCGAGGAGGTTTCCGGGGATGCGGCCCGCGACGCGGTGGACACCGCAGCTGGCTGGGCGGTGGGGATGCTGCCGTCGGCGGTATCGGCACGGGCGGACTCGTCGCCGCCGGCCTGCAGCACCGGCGGAGGCGGCGCCGTTGGACCGGCGCCGGTCAGTTCCGAGGATGTTGCCGAGGCCCTGTCGTGCCCGAACGTCGATGTGAGGACCCGGGGGATCGCGTCGAGCCCGACGGCGTTGGTGATTCGGTCGAGCGGACGCCCCACGCCGAGCACGATGGTGCGGGTCAAGCCGGGTGCCATGCCCTCGCCAGCGTGGACCATGCCGGCGGCGTCGAGAACGAGGAGCAGGCTGAGGCTGGTGACGACGAGCCTGGCCGCCTGTCGTGCCGACACGGTACCCCCCGGCGCGGATCCCGGCGGGCGGCGGGTACGGCCTGTTTCCGGTCGCCGGATATGTTCCATTCCGGTCGCCGCTGTATCGGCGTCCGGCTTCGTCCGGCTCTTCGGGTTGTTGTGCGTGTTGCCGGCGGTTTTCGGTGCCCGAGTCGGTTCCTGTTCGCTCATCGCGCCCCCCCAACAAGGTTGGAACCTACTCTCCCTCGTCACGTCGCCGATGCCGGCCGCTGCTTTCATCCGTGGCGGTGTTGTTTTGGACCAGGTTTTCAGGACAGGCTTTCAGAACTGGAAGTATATAAATGGTGCGACATCATGCCGGCCGACGATCGCGTGGGCGATCAGGATGAACCCGACGATTACCACGGCCTGACCGAAGACGCTGAGTTGGGAGAAGACGTCCGCCACGTACAGCCGCCAGCTCTTCGGGATGAGTTGGGTGAGGAGGCCGGTAGCGATGGCGAGCAGGACCGTTCTGGTCACCAGCGGCGCAGGTCCTGGTGCGCTCACCAGGCGGACGGCGATGTCCGTGGCAGCCCCGAGATCGGGGGAGCGGAACAGGACCCAGGTCGCGCAGACGAAATGGAAGACGACCAGGCGCCCGAGCCACAGCCGCGCAACGGGCCGTGCAACGGAATACAGCCGGGACGCCGCGCCGGTGGGTTCT
>NZ_CAUVXG010000004.1:140141-146133 GCF_963555885.1 Protofrankia sp. Cr2 | reverse complement strand
CGGGCGGGGCTGGGAGTCGGTTCCGGCCGCGGAGCGGCCCCCGGTCACCTCTGGTGTTCGCGGCGCCGGCACCGCCGGCCATGCCGCCGCGGTGGTCATGACAGCAGGGGCGGCGGGTCGGCGGCGGGACTCGGCCCATCTGCGTTCGGCTGCCAACCCAGCGCCGTGCAGGGCGCCCCAGATGACGAACGTCCAGGCCGCTCCGTGCCATAGCCCGCCGAGGATCATGGTGATCATAAGGTTGGCGTAGGTGCGCCGAGGACCGTGCCGGTTGCCTCCCAGCGGTACGTACACATAGTCCCGCAACCACCGTGAAAGCGTTATGTGCCACCGTCGCCAGAATTCGCGCAGGCTGGCCGCGGTGTACGGGCGGTCGAAGTTGTCGGGGAAGCTGAAGCCCAGCAACAGGGCGATTCCGATGGCCATGTCCGAATAGGCGGAGAAGTCGCAGTAGATTTGCACGGCGTAGCCGTAGATGGCAACCAGTATCTCCAGCGACGAGTGCTGGCTCGGGGTGTCGAAGACCGGATCGACGATCTGCGTGGCGAGCAGGTCCGCGAGCGCGATCTTCTTGACGAGGCCACCGACGATCAGGAAGATCGCCCGGGTGGCCGGCACCTGGTCCGGGTCACGTGGCGTGGCCAGCTGTGGAATGAACTCACTGGCCCGGACGATCGGCCCGGCCACGAGATGTGGGAAGAACGCCTGGTACACCGCGAAGTCGGTTGTCTTTGCCGGGCGGATGTCCCCGCGATGGACGTCGATGACATATGACATCGCCTGAAACGTGAAGAATGAGATGCCGACCGGCAACGCGACCTGGAGTAGCGGGAGTGGTGCCGGCAGCCCGATGCGGTCGAGCATCCGGTCGACCGAGAGGGCGAAGAATCCGTAGTACTTGAACCAGCCCAGCAGGCCCAGATCGCAGATGATCGCCGCGATGAGGATGCGGCGGTCCCGCCACCGGGCAAGCGCGAGTGCGGCCGCCTGATTGAGGACGGTCGAGGCGAGCAGGAGGGCGACGAACCGTTTGTCGGCATATCCGTAGAAAAAGTAGGAGGCGCCCAGGATGAAGGGCTTCCACAGGTGCGGGCGGGGCATCAGGCTCCAGGAGCCTGCCATGACCACGGCGAAGAACGCCGCGAACTCGATCGTAGGGAAGACCACCCGTACCCGTCCTCGCGAATGTCACTTTGAGCATCAGGTTTTTGACTTAAGGTAGTCGAGCGTGCACGGGTGGGGCGATGAGCGCCAGTGGGAAGCGCCAGTGGGAGTGGCGGCTATGCGGGCCTGGTTGAGTGCTCGATTGCGTGTGTATGGGTGACCTTCGGCGGAACTTCGATGGATTGCGAGCGTCCGTGGCGACGGCTCGCTACCTTCCGTCTATGGGCACGGTTCAGGCCAATGGCATCGAAATCGCGTACGAGCTGCACGGTGACTCCAGCGGCCTGCCGCTCCTCATCGTCAGCGGGCTGGGCCAGCAGCTTGTCGGCTGGCATCCTGATCTTCTCCGCGCGATGGTGCGCCGAGGCTTCCAGGTCGTCGTCTACGACAATCGGGACGTCGGGCTTTCCACCCATTTTGATCATCTTGGCCAGCCGGACCTCACGGCCGCGCTCTCCGGGGATGCAGACGCCGTGCCCTACGCCCTCCTCGACATGGCGGCTGACGCCATCGGGCTGATGGACGCTCTCGGCTGGGAGTCCGCGCACGTCCTGGGGAGCTCTCTGGGTGGCATGATCGCCCAGACGCTGGCGCTGCACTTTCCTGATCGGGTGCGCAGCCTGACGTCGGTTTCCTCGACCACAGGCAACCGTGAGGAGAGCCAGCCGACCCCGGACGCGGCTGCCGCTCTGCTGCGCCCGGTTGCCGCGAGCCGCGAGGCGTTCATAGACGGGGCCGAGCAGGCATACAACATCATCGGGTCGGGCGAGTTTCCGCATGACCGCGAGTGGGTGCGTCGGCGGGCTGGGATGGCATGGGACCGCAGGTACGACCCGCATGGGACGGCGCGGCAGTTGATTGCCGCACTGGCGGCCGACGACCGGACGGCGGCCCTGCGCCAGCTGACGATTCCAACCCTGGTCGTGCACGGTACGGCCGACCCGCTCATTCCGGTCGCCGGTGGCCGGCACACCGCGGCCGCCATCCCGTCCGCCGAGTTGCTGGAGATCGACGGAATGGGCCACGATCTCCCGCGCCAGGTCTGGGAGCGCCTGCTGGACAAGCTCGACGACGTGGCCCACCGAGGCGAGGTAGCCACCACTGTGCGCGGGATGCCCATCGCATAGCCGACTGGAACGGCCCGCGCTGGGGGCGGACCTGTTTCGGCGATGGTCGCTTTTGGACCCCCTGTCATCGCCCGGGTCGGTACAGGGGTGCTCGCTGTACTAGGAGCGTGACGGCTTGGTACCGCCGGCATGACCAGCCGGTCGGCTGCCGGGGAGGTGGTCGTGGCTCCGGTCGCGCTCCTGGATGCCGTATGTTCGGGATCGGCGGGATCAGCGAGCGGGATCAGCGGGAACGTCGGCCGCCACGTGCGCGGAGGTAGTCCCGGACGACATACTGACCCAGCGCCCCCGGATCGGGGGAAAGCATCCGACCGCCGTTGCGCCGGGCGACTTCGTCGACGAACTGCACCAGCCGCGGCTCGTTGTCAAGCATGAACACGTTGATTGTCGCCCCACGGCGGGTCAGTCGGTCCACCTCGGCCAGGGTCAGCTCAAGGGTCTCCGGCGTGGGCGGCCAGGAGAAGGCGGGCGTGCCGTTACGCATCAGGTGCGCTGTCGGCTCACCATCGGTGACCACCAGTACGACCGGTTCGGAATCCGGATGTTTCGACACCAGCCGACCCGCGATCATCAGCGCGTGCTGGAGGTTCGTGCCCTGTACCACTTCGGAGTCCAGCCCGGCGAGCTCCACCGGGCGCAGCAGGCGGGCGTAGTCGGAGAAACCGACCAGATGGATCGTGTCCTGCGGGAACTTCGTGCTGATCAGGGTATGTAGCGCGAGCGCCGTCGATTTCGCCACTCCCCAGGTTCCCCGCAGTGCCATGGAGTAGGAGAGGTCGACCAACAGGCACACCACGGCCGAGGTCCGGCGTTCGGTCTCAGCGACCTCGAAGTCGGCGACATCCAGGCGCACCGATCCGTCCGGGCCGGCCGGCCCCGCCCGTAGAACCGCGTTGCGGACAGTGCGGACGACGTCGAGGGGCTGGGTGTCGCCGAAGCACCACAGCCGGGATGTCCCGGTGAGCTCGCCGGCCGCGCCGGCGTCGGCGACATCGTGATCACCGCGTCCGTGGGCGTCCAACCGGTGGAAGATGCGCGCCAGCGCTGTCTGCCCGATGCGCCGGACCGCCCGCGGGGTCAGCTCCAGGTTTCCGGCGTTTCGGGTCAGGAAACCCTGGCGTTCCAGCTCTTTTTCGATCTGTTGGAGGGTACGCAGGTCGTCGACGGCACCTCGGCCCAGCGCCCGCGCGACCGCCTCCGGATCGATGTCCGCCAGGGACGCCCCGGCGTAGTCCTGGGACAGCGCGGCAGCCAGTTCGTCGAGTTCGGCCAGCTCCTCCAGCGCGCTGGTGGCTTCCCCCAGCCCGAGGGGGGTCTCGCCGGTCATCGGGTCCCGCACCCGGCCACGTGCGGGCTGGCCCCAGCCGAGGTCCGGGCGGGCGGCCCGGAGCGCATCGCGCAGCCGGGACAGCTCGGCTGCCAGGCCCATGTCGGCCATGGCGGCGGTCATCAGATCGGCCAGTTCCTGACGTTGCTGCGGGGACAGGCCCGCCATCAGCCGTGCGGCAGCCGCGGCGCGCCGCGCCAACGAATCCACCAACTCGTCCAGCGAGCGTGGATTCTCCGGGAAGAAGTCACCGAACGAGCGCATGAAATCCTCGAACGCGGCGTCGGTGTGCTCGCCGCGGGCATCCGCCTCCAGCATGCTGTTGAGCGCGTTGAGCATGTCCGCCACTCGGGCCATGGCCGCGGGCGTGGTGTTCTCCAACGCCTGTTTCATGCCGCGGAACTGCGTGTCGAGCACCTCGCGGCGGAGCAGGTCGGAGATTTTCGCGAACGTCTCGCGCGCAAGGGGTGAACGCCACTCGTAGTCGGCCAGCGCGCTCACGGCCCGGGCCGGGTCGCCCGCCACGGCGTCGAGCTCAGCTTCGCGCAGGCGGGCGTCGTCGGAGGGGTCCGGGAACAGCGCGGCCCGCTCCTGCTCCATCGCCTCGTCCAGAAGCTCGCGGACCTGCTCCAGGGTGCCGTCCAGACGCCCGCGCGCGCGGGCCTCGCGCCGCTGGCGCTCCACCTGACGGCGCAGATCTTCCAGGCCACGGCGGTTGTGTGTGCCGCGGCGCAGCAACGCGTCCAGAGCTTCACGTGGGGTTCGGCCATCGAGGATGTGCTCGGACATCTCGTCCAGCGTGCCCGCCGCGTCGAACGGGTATGCCAGGGGATCAGGGCCACCGCCCCACGGGCCGTACCGGAATCCCGCCGGCCCGGTCCCGGCGCTCATCCGCCGTACACCGTCCGGCCCGGCAGTTCCTCCTTGGCGAGCCGCCGGTTGAGGTGCAGACCCTCCATGGCCAGTTCAAGCCCGGCCGCGGCGAGCCCCGGCGACTCCGCACCGTCGATGCCGAGCCTGATGAGGATCGCGGCGAGCCCCGGCACCGGACCGACCCGCCGAAGCAACTCCGTGGCCGGGACGAGATCACCGGTCTCAACCGGGCCGTCCACCTCGAAACGCCGTTGCAGACCGCTCAGGTCGGTGCCGGCGAGGCGGGCGCGAAACGTCTCGGCGACAGCCCGCCGCAGCAGGTGCGCGAGGATCTCGTCCTCCCGCCCCTCTTCCAACTGGTCGAACTCGACCTTGCCGCGTACCGCCGGCACGATCGCCGTGAGGTCGACGACCCGTGCCGTCGGAACGTCTTCGCCGGCCAGCGCCGCTCGGCGCACCGCCGAGGCGGCCACGGTCTCGACTGCGGCCACCGACAGCCGGGCCGACACGCCGGAGCGCCGATCGACCTGCGGGGCGTCGCGCACCAGCCGGGTGAAGCGTGCGACCACCTCCAGCAGGTGGTCGGGGACGGTGGGAAGCCCCAGCGGCGACTCCCGCCAGTCCAGCGCCGCCTCTTGGCGGATCAGGGCCAGTTCGTCGTCAAGGCGCAGTGGGTAGTGGGTGCGGACTTCGGCGCCGAAGCGGTCCTTGAGGGGTGTGATGATCCGGCCCCGGTTGGTGTAGTCCTCGGGATTCGCCGAAGCGACGAGAAACAGGTCGAGCGGGAGCCGCAGGACGTAGCCCCGGACCTGGATGTCGCGTTCCTCCAGCACGTTCAGGAGCGATACCTGGATCCGTTCGGCCAGGTCGGGAAGTTCGTTCACGCTGAAGATGCCGCGGTTGGTGCGTGGTATCAGACCGTAGTGGACGGTCTCCGGGTCACCCAGGGTTCGGCCCTGCGCGACCTTGACCGGGTCGACGTCCCCGATCAGATCGCCGACGCTGGTGTCCGGAGTGGCCAGCTTCTCGCCGAACCGTTCGAAGCGGTGCTTCCAGGACACCGGGGTGTCGTCACCGAACTCGGCGACCAACAGCCGGCACCGGGTGCACACCGGGGTGAAAGGGTGATCATTGATCTCGCAGCCGGAGACCACCGGCGTCCACTCGTCCAACAGGCCCACCAGGGTGCGGATCAGGCGGGTCTTGCCCTGCCCGCGTTCCCCGAGGAAGACGATGTCGTGCCCGGCGAGCAGAGCGCGTTCGACCTGGGGGAGCACGGTGTCGTCGAAGCCGACGATGCCGGGAAACCGGTTCTCGCCACCCGCCATCCGGGCGAGGGTGTTGTTGCGCAGTTCCGTGCGTACGGACCGGTGCCGGTGTCCTGAGCCACGCAGGACACCGAGCGTTGTCGGTTCAGGGGACTGCGGGGCCTGGGACCCTGACAGATCGAGCACTAGTTGACGGTACGTCCCCGGGGTCTCATGCGCAGGGAAGTTGCCAC
>NZ_CAUVXG010000004.1:115505-139956 GCF_963555885.1 Protofrankia sp. Cr2 | reverse complement strand
GGAGGTCTCGGGAAGCTGGTTACCCCGCCGGTGGCATGCCGGCCCGGGCGGCGGGTCCGGGCCGGCTGAAACGGCGAGGGAGCTCAGCGGTGGTACGGCTCCACCGAGACGATCGCAACCCGGGCCGGGCGGCCGTTGGGCAGGGTATAGGTAACGGTGTCACCTGCCTTGTGGCCGGCGACTGCTCCACCCAGTGGTGACTGTGCCGAATACACCTCGAGCGGTGTGCTGTGGTCCTCGCGGGATCCGATCAGGAACTTCTCGGTGTCGCCGTCACCGGGGAAGCGGACCTCGACCACGGTGCCCGGACCCGCGGCGCCGTTGAACTGCGGCGCCTCGCCGACTCGCGCGTCACGCAGCAGGTCGGTGAGTTGTCGGATGCGGGACTCCATCTTGCCCTGTTCTTCCTTGGCTGCGTGATAACCGCCGTTCTCCTTGAGGTCGCCCTCCTCGCGGGCAGCTTCGATCTTGTTGGCGATCTCGACACGACCGGTCCCGGTGAGGTGGTCGAGCTCCCCGCGGAGCCGGTCGTACGCCTCCTGGGTCAGCCACGTCTGCTGCGACACGCGTCACGCTCCTTACGTTGCCTGGGGCCGCCGGCCGCGCGCGATAGAACCATGATCGCGCGGCCTTTGGCCGGTTGCGTTGCCTGGGGCCGCTATATCTCGATGGGACTCTCGCGGGGCTTTTATTGGGTTATCTCGCCGTGAAGGGCGGCCGATGGTGGAAATTGTTGGAGTCAAGGGCGGTGGGCGGGGGTTGGAAGTGATGGCAGGGACAGGGGCAAACGCCCAGCTTAACAGTTGGCGGTCTGAGTCGGAGCAGCCGCGCGCGGGCAGGCGTCACTGCATGCCGTACGCGACGAACCAGGACGCGACCGCGCCCTGGTTGTGTCAGGGGCCCCGCCCGGTTGTCAGCCGGCGCGGGTGATCTGACAGTCCTCGACCTCGACCACGTTCGCCTCCCGCGATGTGGTCAGTGTGACCTTTATGGTCGTGACCCGCCGGCCGTCTGTAGCCGGACCGACAACGATGTCGGTACGCCGGCCGACGACCTGGTTATCCCGGGAGCGTGCGCGGACAGTGCATTGTGCCACGGCGTTGGGTGACTTTTCCACATCGAACGTCAGCTGCGCCTGCGTCCCGCTGATCCGGAAGGCGCGGGTGGCATAGTCCAGCCGGTCCGGATGGCCCTGGACCCACCCGGCGCCGACCGCCGCGACCACGATGATGAGGACTGTCGCCAGTAGGAACCAGGGTGCCGTTCTGATTCCACCGAGCCACGGGATGTCGAGCCAGCGCAGGGGGAAGCCGAGCACGCGCGACCGTCCCGGCAGGGCGGCGCGCCGCGTCTGTCTGGACGAGGTCACCGGAGGCATCGGGGACAATGGTGGCATGTCCGAGGCGACCAGTGGGGATGGCCTGCGACTCATGGCAGTTCACGCCCACCCCGACGATGAGTCCAGCAAGGGCGCGGCAAGCATGGCACGCTACGTCCACGAGGGCGTTGACGTACTTGTGGTGACCTGCACCGGTGGTGAGGCGGGCACCGTGCTGAACCCCGATCTGGACAGACCGGATGTCCACGCCCGCCTGCCGGAACTGCGGCGGGCCGAGATGGAGGAAGCGCGTCGCATTCTGGGAGTCCGGCAGGTCTGGCTGGGTTTTCATGACTCCGGTCTGCCGCAGGGTGATCCGCCGCCGCCGCTGCCGGAAGGATGCTTCGCGCTCATGCCGCTGGCTGACGCGGCCAGACCGTTGATCCGACTGATGCGGGAGTTCCGGCCGCAGGTGGTGCTCACCTATGATGAAAACGGTGGATATCCACATCCTGATCACATTATGAACCACAAGGTCACGATCGAGGCGTTCGAGGCTGCGGGTGACTCGGAGCGTTACCTAGAGGTAGGAAGCGAGGTCGGTCTGCCACCATGGCAGCCACTCAAACTCTATTATCACCAGACGTTCCACAAGGCGCGGATGCTCGCCCTGCATGACGCCATGCTCGCGAGCGGGCGTGAATCGCCCTATGTCGAGTATCTGACGAAGTGGGTCGACCGCGCGGGTGACGCCGGGCGGATCACGACTAGAGTTCCGTGCGAGGACTTCTTCGAGACCCGCGACCGTGCGTTGCTGGCTCATGCCACCCAGGTGGACCCGAACGGGCCGTGGTTCCGCATCCCGCTGAAGATCCAGCGCGAGGCGTGGCCCACTGAGGACTACCAACTCGCCCGATCGCTGATCGAAGTGGGGATGCTGCCCGAGAGTGACCTGTTCAACGGGATCCGCTGATTGTCCTGATTGTCATGAAATGACCTGCGGGTCGGGCACGGTCACGAGCCATTGGTCGTTGCTGGTGACAGGATGCTGTCTCAATGCGGCATCCAGGCCCGCACATGCGAACGCACGGCCTATTTGGCGAGGATGAGAGGAACACGTCATGGCGATCTGGGATCGTCTGCGCACCACCACGACGACCATGCAGCAACAGCTGAACGCCAAGAAAAACGATCTTAAGAGCGGTGCCTTCAGGGACGCGAGCATGGCCATATGTGCGCTGGTCGCAGCCGCCGACGGCAGCATCGACCCGGACGAGCGCCGTAAGGTCGCCGCGCTCATCGGGTCCAACGAGGTACTGCAGAACTTTCCGGCGGACCAGCTGCAGCAGAAGTTCAACGACTACTGCACCAAGCTGGCGACCGACTTCGACTTCGGCAAGGTCAGTGTGATCCAGGACATCGGCAAGACCAAGAAGAAGCCCGCCGAAGCACGGGCGGTGATCCAGATAGGCATCGTCATCGGCGGTGCCGACGGTCACTTCGACAAGTCCGAGCAGCAGGTTGTTCGGGAGGCATGCTACGCGGTGGGGCTGGACCCCAACGAGTTCGACCTCTGATCGGCGGGCTCCAGTCGGCGCCTGACCGCGTTTCTCGTCGCTTTGCGTACGCCTTCGGGTACGCGGCGGCTCCTCGACCTTGTCAGTCATCCGGCTGGAGCCCGCCGGTACAGGGCTCCAGTCGGCGCCTGACCGCGTTTCTCGTCGCTTTGCGTACGCCTTCGGGTACGCGGCGGCTCCTCGACCTTGTCAGTCATCCGGCTGGAGCCCGCCGGTACAGGGCTCCAGCCGGATGGCGACGTAGGGTTGAGGCGTGACTTTTGCGGGACAGACCCTTGCACTTGAGGTCAGCGCGGGCACTGGCGGGTTTCTCGTGGTCCTGCTGCTGGGCTTGGCGGCTGTCGGCCTCTTCACGATGATGTCGCGCAGCCTTGTACGGCTGCGTGGCAACGTCGCCAGCGGACGCTTCGGGAAGCATACGGCAGATCGAGGTGGACAGCCCGACGGCCATGGCTCCGGCAACGGCCATGGCTCCAGCAACGGCCATGGCTCCGGCAGCGACATCCCGGCCCAGGACGCAGCCGGGCGCTCGTAACGATGTGAATCTGATGCTCCTGCCACAACACCAGATTCACATCGTTCCCAAAGAGCGTCCGGCAACAGGAGCGTGGATCAACGAGCGGGGCGACAGCGGCGATGATCAATCATCGGGGTCGGCGCGGCGCTGACGCAAGACCCGCGCCCGCTGCTTTTTGCCGGTGATGCGCCGCTGTACAGCTCCGGCGGATGGACGGGTCGGGCGCCGCGCCCGTGGCGGGGGTTCGCTCGCGGTTCGCAGGGTTGCCGTCAGCCGGGCGAGGGCAGCCTCACGATTACGTAGCTGCGATCGGTGTTCGCTGGAGGTGATGGTGAGGACGCCGTCGACCAATCGGCCCTCCAACCGCGTCAGTGTCCGCTCGCGTAGTCGTTCGGGAAGGGACGGCGAACGGCGGACGTCGAAGGACACCTCGACCCGGCTGTCCGAGGTGTTCACCCCCTGCCCACCAGGCCCACTCGACCGGGAGAATCGCCAGGTCAGGTCGGATTCGCGGAGTACGAAACCCGGGCGGACCTGAGACGGTGGAAATGTCACTGCACCATGGTCGCCGATCCGCGCGTCGCCGCCAACGAATTTAGAGCGCCCGGCAGTAGGGCTGACACCTGATGGGGGGCTGGCCCTGACTCTGAAGCATCCGAATTGTGCCGAGCTGCTCGACCTGCTGCTGGATGCCGGTAGCTGGACCTGTTGGGATGGTGCTCCGGAGCAGCCGACGGTGAGCGCCGCCTATGGTCGGGATCTGTCGCGGGCCGCCGCACGTAGCGGTAGGGACGAGTCGATCCGGACCGGTGCGGGCCGGGTGGCCGGCCACCGGGTCGCTGTGGTGGCCAGCGAGTACGACTTTCTCGGCGGCAGCGTGGGCCGGGCCGCGGCAAGGCGTGCCACCGCCGCGATCGAACGGGCCACCGCCGAGAAACGGGTGCTGCTCGCGCTGCCCGCGAGCGGTGGCACCCGGATACAGGAGGGCACCCCCGCGTTCCTGCAGATGCTGACGATCAGTGCTGCCATTGCCGGGCACCGGGCGGCCAGCCTGCCCTACCTCGTCTACCTGCGCCACCCCACGACCGGCGGAGTGCTGGCGTCATGGGCATCGCTTGGCCATGTCACTTTTGCCGAACCCGGTGCATTGGTCGGGTTCCTCGGTCCTCGGGTGGTTGAGGCGCTCACGGGCGCGGCGCTTGCGCGCGACGCGCAGAGCCCGCGGGCGCTGCGGCATGCCGGTGTGGTGGACGCCGTTGTTGCCCCCGCTGACCTGCGGGAAGCCGTCCAGCGGGTGCTGCGTGTCGTGGCGGTGGACCGCGGCCCGACGACCGCGGAGAGTGGTACGGGAGCCCCACCGGCCGGCGTCGAGCCGGGTGAGCCGGGTCATACGGGGGATCCGTGGGCGTCGGTGCTGGCGACCCGCGCGCCCGACCGCCCCGGATTACGTGAGTTTCTGGCTGCCTCGACCAGCGATCTCACCCTTCTCGGCGCGTCCGAGCTGGGCCAGGGGCCGGACATGCCCGGCACGCCGATGGTCACGGCGCTCGCTCTGCTGCGCGGCATTCCATGCGTTGTCATCGGGCAGGACCGTGAGGCCCAGCGCCATCAGCCCATCGGGGTGCGCGACCTGCACGCGGCGCAACACGCGGTGCAACGGGCTGTCGATCTTCGTCTGCCCATAGTGACTGTAATCGACACGCCGGGAGCGGAACTCTCGGCGGAGGCCGAACGCGCTGGCCTGGCCGCGGCGATCGCGCACTGCCTGGCGGCACTGTTGAGCACACCGGTGCCGACGGTGAGCGTGCTGCTCGGACAGGGCGCGGGCGGTGCCGCGCTGGCCCTGCTGCCGGCGGACGCCGTGGTGGCGGCCGAGGACGCCTGGTTGGCTCCGCTGCCACCCGAGGGTGCATCGACAATCATGCACCGTACTGTTGACCATGCCGCCGAGATGGCGCGCGAGCTACGGATCACCGCCGGTGACCTGTACCGACTGGGTGCGGTCGACGTCGTCGTCGCGCGCGGTCCGGCCGGCGTCGGCACGACCGCCGGGCTTGCCGGGCTCGCCGGGGCGGTCGCGCGTTGTTTGCGGGCTGTCGCGGTCCGCGACGCCGCTACGAGGCTCGCGGCACGACGCGACCGTCATCGGCGCCTGTCGTCGTGACCGACGGTGATCGTGGCAGCTGCGGCCATGGGGCCGAGGCGCCGGTCAGTTCAGGGCGATGTTGACGATCCGGCCGGGAATCACGATCATCCGTTTCACGGTCCGGTCGGCAGTGTGGCGCGCGTACTCGTCGTGGCCGGCCACAAGGTCTCGCACCGCCTGTTCGTCGGCGTCCACCGGGACATCCACGGTGAACCGCACCTTGCCGTTGACCTGCACCGGCAGGGTCACCGTGGGATCGACGGCGAGCGAGTCGTCCGCCTCGGGGAAGGGATGCATCGCCAGCGAGACATCGTGACCCAGCCGCGTCCACAATTCCTCGGCGATGTGCGGAGCCAGGGGGGCGACCATGAGGACCAGCGCCTCGGCGAGTTCACGGGGCAGTCCGCCGGAAGCGCCGTACCGCTTGCTGACGAAATTTGTCAGCTCGATGAGGCGGGCGACAGCGGTGTTGAAGCGCAGATCGGTGTAGTCGGCCCGGACCGCGAGGATCGTGCGGTGCAGCATCCGGGTGGCCTCCGCGTCCGGTGTGACATCGGAGACGACCGCCCCTCCGGTCGCCTCGTCGATGATGTTGCGCCACAGTCGCTGCAGAAAGCGGTGGGAGCCGACGATGTCGTCGGTGTGCCACGGCCGGTCGGCGTCCAGCGGCCCCATCGCCATCTCGTAGACCCGCAGGGTGTCAGCGCCGAAGCTGTCATATATCTCGTCCGGGCTGACGCTGTTCTTCAGGCTTTTGCCCATCTTCCCGGAGCGTCGGTTCACCGGCTCACCGTTGTAGCGCAGTGTGCCCTCTGCTGTGCGGACGACCTCGGCGGCGGGTACGTACATGCCGCGGGCATCGGTGAACGCGTCCGCTTGGATATAGCCCTGATTGAACAGTTTCTTGAACGGTTCCCTTGTGGACACCAACCCGAGATCGTAAAGGACCTTGTGCCAGAACCGCGCATACAGCAGGTGCAGGACGGCGTGCTCGACACCGCCGACATAGAGCCCCACACCCCCGTCGCCGGGTGGGCCGTCCGGCGTGTGCATCCAGTAACGCTCGACCTCTGGATCGACGAAGCGTTCGCTGTTCGTCGGGTCGAGATAACGCAGGTAGTACCAGCACGAGCCGGCCCATTGCGGCATGGTGTTGGTCTCGCGTCGGTATGTTTTCGGCCCCTCACCCAGATCGAGGGTGACCGTGGCCCAGTCGGCTACCCGGGCCAGCGGGGGGACCGGGTCGCTGACGTCGTCATCGGCCATGGCGCTCGGCCGGAAGTCGGTCATCTCCGGCAGGGTGACGGGCAGAAGATCCTCACTGAGCGCGACCGGAAGACCGTCATCGTCGAACACGATGGGGAAGGGCTCGCCCCAGTAACGCTGCCGGGAGAACAGCCAGTCCCGCAGGCGGTATGAGCGGGCCGCACGGCCCGCACCGACGTCCTCCAACCAACGGATCGTCGACTTGATCGCGTCCGGCTTCGACAGCCCGACCAGGGGCGGCCCGACACCCGTCGCCGGCAGGTACTCGCCGTCCCCGGCGAAGGAAACCGGCCAGGTGTCCGGTGCGGCACCCGCGGGCACGTTGTGTTCGGCCCGCCAGTCCTCGTCCGGCGCCAACACGGCTGGGATCGGCAGGCCGAGTGTGCGGGCGAAGGAGAAGTCACGCTGGTCATGCGCGGGAACGGCCATGATCGCACCGGTTCCGTAGCCCATCAGGACGTAGTCGGCGAGGAAGACCGCAATGGGGTCGCCGGTAACCGGATTGGTGACGTAGGAGCCGGTGAACACGCCGGTGCGTGGGATCTCGTCGGTGCCGCGCTGGCGATCACCGAGGTGCGCTGCGTACTCCCGGTAGGCGTTCACCGCCGCTCGCGGCGTCCACTCCGGAGCCGGCCTGTTCCCGCTGGCACCGGTACCCGGGCCCGCTTCGCGGTCAATCCCGTCGGCGAACGTCCACGCAATCGGGGTTCCCTGCGGCCATGCCTGCGCGGTCAGTGTGTCGACGAGAGGATGTTCGGGTGCCAGGACCATGAAGGTCGCGCCGGCCAGGGTGTCTGGACGGGTTGTGAAAACCTCGATACGGATGTCTGAGTCAACGGCGGTGAACTCGACCGTGGCGCCGTCGCTCGGTCCGATCCAGTTGCGCTGCATCTGTTTGATCGAATCCGGCCAGTCGACCAGGTCGAGGTCTGCGATCAGACGGTCGGCGTAGGCGGTGATCCGCATCATCCACTGGCGCAGTGGGCGGCGGAAGACCGGGTAGTTACCGACGTCGCTGCGTCCTTCGGCGGTGACCTCTTCATTCGCGAGCACCGTGCCCAGGCCCGGACACCAGTTGACCAGTTGCTCGGAGATGAACGCCAGCCGGTACCCGGCCACGATCTGTCGACGCTCAGTCGTGCGCAGAGCCGACCACGGCCGGTTGTGTGGGTTTGCGTCCCCGCGTGGTGCCCGGGTACCGGCCTCGAAGTCGGCGATCAGTTCGCTGATCGGCCGCGCGCGGCCCGCCTCGTCGTCGTACCAGCTATTGAAGATCTTCAAGAAAATCCATTGTGTCCACCGGTAGTACTCGACATCGGTGGTGGCCACTTCCCGACGGGTGTCGTGGCCAAGCCCCAAGCGTCCCAGCTGGCGCCGCATGTTGTCGATGTTGGCCTCGGTCGTGACCCGGGGGTGCTGGCCGGTGTTGATGGCATACTGCTCGGCCGGGAGGCCGAAGGCGTCATAGCCGAACGGGTGGAGCACGTGGTAGCCGGTCATCCGCAGGTAACGGGCGAACACGTCGGTGCCGATGTAGCCGAGCGGATGACCGACATGTAGGCCGCTGCCGGATGGGTACGGGAACATGTCCATGACGAAGAACACCGGACGCCCGGCGACCTGATCGAAGCCGTCCGACAGCGGACCATGCGGATTGGGCGCGTTGAAGGTGCCCCGCTCGGACCAGATCTGTTGCCAGCGGCGCTCGATGTCACTCGCCAGATGTGCACCGTAACGGAACGGCAGATCCGACACCAGGGGAGAGATCTTGGCCGGTGTCGTGCCGTGGGTGCCTGCTGCGGTGCTCGCATTACCGGTGTGCTCGGAACTGCTGGTCATGCCTCATCATCCTCAGATCGTTTCGATCCGACCCATCCCGCGTACTCCGCGGGATACCGTTGATCATGACGGCGATGCCGATGAAAGGCTCACGCGGAGGGTGTCGATCGTTGTTTCGAGCCTATCCGGCGTCTGGAGACAAGGGCTGAGTGGTGGGCGAGGTGGCGGGAGCAGAGCAGGCCCAGTGCCGCCGCGACGAGGTGGCCGGCGGCGGTGAAGTCGGGTTCGCGTGCCATGGCAAGGGTGAGCCCGGCCGCCAGACCACCGGTCAGCGGCCATCGCCAGCCCGGCGGCAGCGTGGCGGCGAGCACCGTCCCGCAGGCGATCATGCCGTAACTGGTGCCGACGTCAATGGTATCGCTGACCCGATCGTCGACGACCTGTGCGGCCCGGCCCGCAGCCAGCCCGCCGGCGACGATCAGACTTGCTCCGACGTGGCCGGCCGCGAACACCCCGAGCGCCGGCCTGGAGCCGATCGCCTGCTCCAGCGGGCCGAGGACCGCGGCAACCGCGGCGGCCGACCGGAGGAAGGTGACGCCCTCCAGCCAGAAGGCGCTGGCCACCAGAACGTAGAGCGGACGGGTCCGCAGCCCGCTGAGGTTGGTGGACCGGGTCACCAGGATGCGGCGATACAGCTCCGGGTCGAGCGCGTAGGCGACCGCGAGGACGGCCGAGGTGAACGCTAGGATAGCGATGTAGATCATCGCCAATGGTGCGGTATGCCACGCTTGGCGTAGCAGGTCCCACCCGGCGTGCGGCGACGGCCGCAACGAGGACCGCGAGAGCAGGCCGCGGGCGTCACGGAACAGCATCCGGTGGGCATACACCACAAAGGGTTCAATGTCTGGGAGCAGGCCAAACTTCCCCGGCAACGGGAATGCTGGGCACATGCCGAACCGTCTTGCCGACCAGACTTCACCGTACCTGCTCCAGCACGCGGACAACCCGGTCGACTGGTGGCCGTGGGGCACGGACGCGTTCACCGAGGCCACCGAGCGTGGTGTACCGGTGCTGCTGTCCGTGGGCTACGCGGCGTGCCACTGGTGTCATGTCATGGCGCACGAGTCGTTCGAGGATCCGACCACCGCGGCGGTCATGAACGAGCACTTCGTCAACATCAAGGTTGACCGCGAGGAGCGGCCGGACGTCGACGCCGTCTACATGGACGTCACGGTCGCCCTCACCGGCCACGGGGGTTGGCCGATGACCGTTTTCCTCACCCCGGCAGGCGAGCCGTTCTACGCCGGTACCTACTTCCCGCCGACGCCGCGGGCAGGGATGGGATCGTTCCGCCAGCTGCTGGAGGCGGTGGCGAGCGCCTGGCGGACGCGCCGGGAGGAGGTGACCGCGTCCGGCGCGGACATCGTGCGCCAGATCACCGCGGCGGCGGACGCCGCTGGTGGGCCGCCGGCGAAGCTTACCGCCGGGCTCCTGGCGGCCGCGGTCGAGAAGGCCGGGCGCACGTTCGACCAGGTGAACGGCGGCTTCGGGACGGCACCGAAGTTTCCGCCGTCCGCGTTGTTGGAGATGTTGCTGCGGCACTGGGCGCGCACCGGGGATGGCGCGAGTCTGCGCATGGCCGTGTCCACGTGCGAGCGGATGGCGCGCGGTGGGATCTACGACCAACTTGCGGGTGGATTCGCCCGCTACAGCGTGGACGCCACCTGGACCGTCCCGCACTTCGAGAAGATGCTCTATGACAACGCCCAGCTGTTGCGGGTGTATCTGCATCTGTGGCGGGCGACTGGATCAGCCCTGGCCGAGCGGGTCACCCGTGAGACCGCATCCTTCCTGCTGAGTGAGCTGCGGACGGCGCAAGGCGGGTTCGCCTCCGCGCTGGACGCCGACACCGTCCTGCCCGCGGATCATGGTGCGCGCGGCGTGGAAGGTGCCACCTACGTGTGGACGCCGGGCGAGCTCGTCGACCTCCTCGGCACGCAGGACGGAGGCTGGGCCGCGGATGTGTTCGGCGTCACCGTGGCGGGGACGTTCGAGCACGGGGCGTCCGTTCTCCAGCTGGCTGCGGATGCGGATGATCCCGGGAGGTTCGCCCGGGTGCGGGCCCGGCTCGCGGTGGCCCGGGCGCGTCGGCCCCAGCCGGCCCGTGACGACAAGGTTGTCGCTGCCTGGAACGGCCTGGCGATCGCCGGGTTGGCAGAGGCCGGCGCGTTGCTGGCGGAGCCGGCCTGGGTGACCGCGGCTGTCGAGGCGGCAACGCTTCTGTCCGACGTCCACTGGGTGGACGGTCGGCTGCGGCGGACAAGTCGGCGCGGCCGGGTCGGAACGAACCCCGGGGTGCTGGAGGACTACGGGGACGTCGCCGAGGGCCTGCTCGTCCTGCATCAGATCACCGGCGACGAGCGGTGGCTGGCGTCGGCGGGCGACCTGCTCGAGGTCGTGCGTGCGCACTTTGCCGCGCCTGACGGTGGATTTTACGACACCGCCGATGACGCCGAGCGGCTGTTGCGCCGGCCGCGGGACCCCGCGGACTCGCCGACGCCGTCTGGTCAGGCCGCGGTCGCGGGCGCGCTGCTGACCTATGCGGCGCTGACAGGTTCACGCGACCATCGCGAAGCGTCCGACCGGGCGCTGGAGGTCCTCACCCCGATGCTCGGCGTCAGCGCGTCCTTTGCCGGCTGGGCCGGTGCGGTCGCCGAGGCCGCGCTTGCCGGACCGGCCGAGGTAGCCGTCGTCGACCGGCCGGATCTGGAACGACTTGCCCGGCTCGCCACCGCGCCCGGAGCGGTCGTGGTGACGTCTGGACCGTTGACGCGCGGACGCGGCTCCGCCGGGGTCTACGTGTGTCGAGGCTTCGTATGTGAGCGGCCCGCGACCACGGCCGAAGCCGTGCGTGAGCAACTGGGGGTCACGATCGCCCCGGTGTCATCGTGGAATGTCTGATGCCTGACGGCCGTTGCATACGTATCACATGTAAGTGTGTAATCAAACGGGAGGTTCATGATGTACGGGAACCCGCATCGAGAGCAGGTGGCGAGGAGGCACGGGATGGCAGGATCGCGCGGGCGCGGTCACGGGCGGTGGGGTGAGCGCGAGCAGGCACCGTCCGCAGGCGATGCACAGGCATGGTTCACGGGGCGGCTGCCCGACGAGTGGTTCACCCACCCGGTCACGGTGACCGTGGATCGGGATGAGATCATTGTCGTGGGCACGGTGGCCGCTCCAGCGGTGGAGTCCGACGATCAGGCCGCGGTTGCCGCCGCCGAGTCCGGGCGGATCCGGCGGTTTCGCGAGCAGACCAGGGACGCCCGGATCGCGATCGCCCAAGAGGCGGAGGAGCGTTATCTGCGCAAGGTCGCGTGGGGGGTGACAGCCGGCGGCACGACCGAGTTGTTCACCACGCTGTCCGTTCCGGTAATGACCAGGCTTCGGCAACCAGAACGTCATGTTCTTGACACTCTGGTCGACTCGGGCGTCGCACGCAGCCGCAGCGACGCGCTCGCGTGGTGCGTCCGCCTTGTCGGTGAGAATGCCCAGCCGTGGCTCGCCCGCCTGCGGGAGGCCATGGCGAAGGTCGAGCAGGTTCGCGCCGACGGGCCTGAACTGTGAGAATCCGGCCGGCACCCGGCAGCGGGTAATTCTCACCGGCGCGTCCGGGGGGCGTGCTCGATTGTCGCGACGGCGCCCCCCGGACAAACCTCGTGCGCTGGTTTCTTCCCGGGTTTTTCCCGCTGGCTATGGAGTCGCCCTTCGGGCGACCGGGGACGGCGATTTCCTGATCGCCGGATTACCCGGTCATGTCGCATAGATGGCGAAGATGACGGCGATGTAATGGCATGCCGCCGCGATGATCGTGAACGCATGGAAAACCTCGTGGTACCCGAACGTCTCCGGGGCCGGGTTCGGTCGTCGGGTCGCGTAGACGAGCGCCCCGATGCTGTAGAGGACGCCGCCGACGATGATCAGAACCAGCGTTGTCACGCCCGCGGTGTGCAGCAGCTGCGGTATGACGAAGACCGCCACCCAACCCAGGGCGATGTACAGCGGGACCATCAGGAAGCGGGGCGAGTGCAGCCAGAGCATCCGCAGTCCGATCCCGACCGCAGCGCCGCTCCAGACGATCGTGAGTATGGTCCGCGAAGTCCTCGGTGGCAGCGCCAGCAAGGTCAGCGGTGTGTAGGTCCCGGCGATGAAAACAAAGATCATTGAATGGTCGAGTCGCTTCATCAGGGAACGGGCACGTGACGTCGACCACATTTTTCGGTGGTAAAGCGCGCTGGTGCCGAACAGAAGGGCGATGCTCAGCGCATAAATGCCGACGGCCAGCCGTGCGCGGAACGTGCTGGCCAGGGCCACGGCGATTACGCCGAGTGCCACACTGACCGGGAAAGCGCCAGCGTGCAGCCACCCACGCATCCGTGGTCGCACCAGGTCGTGGGGATGGTTACCGAAGTCGTGTCCGGGTGCCGTTGTGGTCACCTGGTTACCGTATCTTGCGTCGACTCTCCTTACTACCCACCGCGAATCTCGCGCACCGTGTTCAACTCCGGAGCGTGACGGATGTACCCCACTGCGGGGCAGTTCGACCGCGCGACTGTCAGAAGCTCCCACGGTAGAGTCAAAAGATCCTGTACCCGGCCTCGAATCACCCGAGCCGTGGTGGACCCGCTATGTAGTGGACGGTGGGGTGTCGGCACGTTGTTGCGGGTTCACTGCGCATACGTTCCGCGACCCCGGGCACAAGTGGGCCTGTCAGGGCGGGGGCGTATGGCGACACGGCGAGGCCGTGGTGGGCTCAACTTAAGCGGAGGTGGGAGCTGTGACGACCGCGGCGCAGATTCCGGGGCTGGACGCTGCCCCGACCAGGCATACCGGGCTGATTGCCTGGGTGCGCGAGATCGCCGAACTCACCCGACCGGAGCGCATCCAATGGTGTGACGGCTCTGACGCGGAGTACGCGGAACTCGCGCGGTTGCTGGTCGACAAGGGTACTTTTGTGCCGCTGGACGAGGAGAAACGGCCAGGTAGTTTTTTCGCGGCCTCCGACCCCACCGACGTCGCCCGGGTTGAGGACCGCACATACATCTGTTCGCGTGACCCCGCGGATGCCGGGCCGACCAACAACTGGCTCGATCCGGATGAGATGAGGGCGAAGCTGCATGCCCTGTTTGCGGGCAGTATGCGCGGGCGCACGATGTATGTCGTGCCCTTCTGTATGGGCCCGCTAGGCTCGCGGATTTCCGCTCTTGGCGTTGAGATCACCGACTCGCCGTATGTCGTCGCGTCGATGCGGACGATGACTCGAATGGGTGCCCCCGCCCTCGAACAGCTGGGCGTGGACGGATTCTTCGTCCCATGCGTGCATTCTCTGGGAGCGCCGCTCGAGCCGGGCCAGGCTGATGTCCCGTGGCCATGCAACTCGACGAAGTACATCACGCATTTCCCCGAGACCCGGGAGATCTGGTCGTTCGGGTCGGGTTACGGCGGAAACGCCCTTTTGGGCAAGAAGTGCTATGCACTGCGGATTGCTTCGGTAATGGCCCGCGATGAGGGCTGGCTGGCCGAGCACATGCTGATTCTCAAGTTGACCTCACCGGCGGGCAAAGTCCACTTCGTCGCGGCGGCCTTCCCGTCGGCCTGCGGCAAGACCAATCTCGCGATGATCATTCCGACGTTGCCGGGCTGGAAGGCCGAGACCGTCGGTGACGACATCGCCTGGATGCGCTTCGGGGATGACGGCCGGCTGTACGCGGTGAACCCCGAGGCAGGCTTCTTCGGCGTGGCACCGGGCACAGGCGTCGATACCAACCCGAACGCCATCGAGACGCTGTGGCGCAACACGGTCTTCACCAACGTCGCACGTACCGACGACGGTGACGTCTGGTGGGAGGGGCTGACCAAGGACAAGCCCGCGCACCTCATCGACTGGTTGGGTCGCGACTGGACGCCGGAGGCCACCGAGCCGGCCGCTCATCCCAACGCCCGCTTCACGGTGCCCGCCAGCCAGTGCCCGACGATCGCGGCGGAATGGGAGGACCCGAAGGGTGTCCCGATCTCGGCCATCCTGTTCGGTGGGCGCCGGGCGAGCGCGGTCCCGCTGGTGACCGAGGCGCCGACGTGGCAGCGCGGGGTGTTCTTCGGTTCGATCGTGGCCTCCGAGACGACCGCGGCGCAGGCCGGAGCGATCGGCAAGCTGCGGCGCGACCCGTTCGCGATGCTGCCGTTCTGTGGCTACAACATGGCCGACTACTTCGCGCACTGGTTGGCGATGGGTCGCAAGGCCGATCAGGCGAAGCTGCCGCGGATCTACTACGTCAACTGGTTCCGGAAGAACGCGCAGGGTCGGTTCATGTGGCCGGGCTATGGCGAGAACAGCCGGGTCCTGGCCTGGATCGTCGGTCGGCTCGAAGGGCAGGCGGAGGGTGTGGAGACACCCCTGGGTGTTCTGCCTACGGCGCAGGCCCTGCCCACCGAGGGGCTCGACGTCGCGCCGGAGGAACTCGCCGAGCTGCTCACCCTCGACACCGAGGTCTGGAAGCGGGAGGCGGAGCTGATCCCCGATCACTACCAGACCTTCGGGGACGGGCTTCCGGTCGAGCTGTGGGCCGAACACGAGGCATTGGTCACCCGGCTGAAGGACTGACGACGGGCCGCGGACCGGCTGCACAGCTCGTCGACGGGATGCGGTGGTGGCCATCGCCACGCTGTGGGTACCGCCACCTTCGTAACGATTTTCCATGATCGCCATGATCGCCATGATCGCCATGATCGCCATGGCGGTCGTGCGGCGGATGCCGGTCGGATCAGTGTCCGATATGTACTGCGGATGCGGGTCCGACCGGCATCGTTCTGGTCGCGATGGCCCTGCATCCGTGATCGGCCACCCGCCGTCCGATCTGGTGGTGGCCGTCATATGAACGGCGGACCACATTGTTGTCCAAGGCCGTTCGATCGGATTAGACGATCAACCTCTTCTGGCTGGGGCGCAGGCGGTTTCGTGCGTCATCACCTTATGGTCGGTGACTGTTGCCGAGCGTGTTGTGCGAAAATGGTCGCGCTTTCGATGCGGGGGAGCTAACGTGTGACCCTGGGTTCCACTGACGGACGTTACCGAACGGCGATCCGTCGGGATGGAGCCAGTTGGCTCAAGTTGTGGTCCGGCGCTGGGCTGGACCACTCGGGAGGCCCCTCGGTGCCGCATTCGCGACAACGTCAGGAGGCCGGGTCCCGGCCTCCTGTGGGGCCCGGTCCCGGACTTCCTCCGAGTAAGCGGGTGGGCGTGTGCCACGAACGCATGTCGTCGACACAAGCGTGCTCTTGTCTGATCCTGGTGCGCTGCTGCGGTTTGCGGAGCACAATGTTGTGCTTCCCCTGGTTGTCGTAGGGGAGTTGGAAGGTAAGCGGCACCACCCGGAGCTGGGTTGGTTCGCCCGTGAAGCCCTTCGCCTCCTTGACGACCTCCGAATTCGCCATGGTCGACTGGATCAACCGTTGCCGTTGGACGACGGTGGAACCCTGCGGGTTGAACTAAACCACAGTGACCCCTCAGTGCTTCCACCGGGGTTTCGGGTGGATGACAATGACTCGCGCATTCTGGCTGTCGCGCTCAATCTTGCTCGGGAGGGCAACGACGTTGTTCTTGTCACGAAAGATCTGCCACTGCGGGTGAAGGCGTCCGCGGTGGGGCTCGCCGCCGAGGAGTACCGGGCACAGAGTCCGGTGGATTCGGGCTGGAGCGGCATGGCCGAGCTTGCCGTCGCCCAGGACGATCTTGATCGTCTCTACGCTCGGGAGACTGTTGAGATCGCTGAGGCGACCGGACTGCCCTGCCACACCGGTCTGGTCCTCACCGCTTCCGGCGGCAGTGCGTCGGCTCTTGGACGGGTCACCCCGGACAAGAAGGTATGCCTTGTCCGGGGTGACCGGGAGGCATTCGGCCTGCACGGACGCTCCGCGGAGCAACGCGTCGCGCTGGATCTGCTACTCGATCCCGACATCGGGATCGTCTCCCTCGGTGGGCGGGCCGGTACCGGAAAGTCCGCGCTGGCGCTGTGCGCCGGGCTGGAGGCGGTGATGGAACGGCGGCTGCACCGCCGGGTCGTGGTGTTCCGGCCGTTGTACGCCGTCGGCGGTCAGGACCTCGGCTATCTGCCGGGCAGCGAGAACGAGAAGATGGCGCCCTGGGCACAGGCTGTCTTCGACACACTCGGCGCGTTGGTTTCCCAGGAGGTCATCGAAGAGATCGCCGATCGCGGGATGCTGGAGGTACTCCCGCTCACTCACATCCGTGGCCGGTCGCTGCATGACGCGTTCGTCATCGTGGATGAAGCGCAGTCGCTCGAGCGCGGGGTGCTGCTCACCGTGCTGTCGAGGCTGGGCCAGGGATCGCGGGTGGTACTCACGCACGACGTCGCTCAGCGTGACAACTTGCGGGTTGGTCGGCATGACGGAGTCGCCTCAGTGATCGAGACCCTCAAGGGGCATCCACTGTTCGCGCATGTCACCCTCACCCGTTCGGAGCGCTCGCCGATCGCCGCACTGGTCACGACGATGTTGGAGGACCTCGTCCTGTAGCCCGCCAGACGGCGGCGCGGACGTCGGACCCGGCAGTCAGGCTGCCCGGGTCCGGCGTGGGCGGCGTCGGTCGTCGACGGCGGAAGTCGTCAACCGCGGTAGTCGTCAACCGCGGTAGTCGGGGAACGTACCGGGGACGGCCGTGGTTGACGACATGGACAGGCTCTCAGGGGTCCCGGAGGTGCTCGACATGCTCTTCGCTCGCCACAAGCCGACGCTGCCCACGGCCGCGCAGGCACTGCCCGGCCGTGCGGAAGCGTCTTTTGCGATACCGGATCGGCACGCGGTCCTCGGCACACCGTTGGGGGGTCCCGTCCCCACGGGTTTCCAGACCGCGGTGTTCGGGCTCGGCTGTTTCTGGGGTGCGGAGCGGACGTTCTGGCAGATCCCCGGGGTGTACTCGACCGCGGTCGGGTACGCGGGCGGGATCACCCCGAACCCGACCTATGAGGAGACGTGTTCGGGCCTGACCGGGCACACCGAGGCTGTTGCGGTCGTGTTCGACCCGGCGGTGGTGAGCTTCGAGGACCTGCTGAAGGTCTTCTGGGAGGCGCACGACCCGACGCAGGGGATGCGCCAGGGTAACGACGTCGGCACCCAGTACCGTTCGGCGATCTACACGTTCTCTGACGAGCAGCGTGCCGCGGCGCAGCGTAGCCGGGACGCCTTCCAGACAGTCCTGGACAAGGCCGGTTTCGGTCCGATCACCACCGAGATCGCCCCGGCCGGTCCGTTCTACTTCGCTGAGGACTACCACCAGCAGTACCTGCACAAGGTCCCCAACGGCTACTGCGGGTTGAGTGGCACCGGCCAGTCGTGCCCGATCGGCGTGGCCGGGGCCGACGCTGGTTGATCGCAGTCCGCGTCGCCTCTACCGCTCGAAGATGTCGTGGGTGCCGATCCGCAACCAGATGTCGAGACGATGGCCGGCAGCATGTTGACCGCGGTCGTCTGCGTCCGTACATTTGTACGGACGATAGGAAGGTGATTTTATGGCGGCCTCGGTGGCATCGAGCCGGTTCGAGTTCCGGATGCGGCCCGACCTGAAGGAGCAGATCGAGTACGCGGCGGCGCTTGTGAACGAGTCGGTGTCTGACTTCGCCCGTACCGCGGCTGAGGAGCGCGCGCTGACGGTTCTGCGGGAGCACTCGGTGATGACGATGGTTCCGGCGGAGTTCTTCGACTCGCTTCTGGCCGCGTTGGACGAACCTGGAAGGCCCGATGAAGCGCTGGCCAGCGCGGCTCGGCGTATCAACGACGTGGTGACGCGGCGGTAGCTGGTGTCGTTCGTCAGTGAGCCGTTGGACGAGCGGCACGACATGTCGCAGTTCGGCAGCGGCAGGCCCGATCTGGATCGATGGCTGAAGCAGCATGCGGTGAGCACCGAAGCTCGTCGGACTGGACGGACCTTCGTGTGGCAGGACGATGGCCGTGTGGTGGCGTACTACACGATTGCCGCCCATGTCCTCGTCCGCGACGGTCTACCGAAGGCGTTGGGGAGGGGTAACCCGGCGCAGATTCCCTCGGTCCTGCTTGCCCGGCTTGCTCTTGACAAGACCTTGCAGGGCCGGGGTCTCGGTGCGGTTGTGCTGGCCGAGGCGCTGGGACGGGTGGTGGAGGCGACGAGGACCGTTGCGGCGCGGTTCGTCGTCGTCGACGCGATCGACGAGACCGCCGCTGCCTTCTACGCCCGACACGGCTTCCGGGGCATTCCGAACACATTGCGCCTCGTGCAGAAGGTCAGCGATATCGAGGCTTCATTCGGGAGCTGACGGCAACGGCACGGATCGTTACCATCAACAGTACCTGCACAAGGTTCCGAGCAGGGTACTCAAGGGTCACCTTGCAGATGACTGTGGTCAGACCCGTCCCGGGGACGTGACCACCAGGCTGTTTTCCGTGCAGGCAGCCGCGAGCCGGGCGTCATAGGTCACCATGTGATCCGCGTCGACCAGCAGCGCGGACGCGAGGTGGATCGCGTCGAGCGATCTGAGAAGCGGTGGTCGAATTCGCCGTGCAAGGCTGACGACCTCCGGCGAGATGGGGTGTTCGGCAATGCCTGACATCGCTCTAAGATGCACGGGTACCGCCGCTGTGTCGATGGGTCATCCGTGCCGTACCCGCGTGGTTTCGTGCGCTGTGTGCGTGGTAGACGAAAAGTGAGAACATGAGATCGATGGTGGTGCCGCTGGCCTCGGTGATCGAAGTCGACCGTGTAGTACCAGTGCGGCAACCAGTCGTGGACGGGTCATGAGCGGTCGGCGCCGTGTGTTCATGGTGACTCAGACGTCGGCGGCGTCGTCGGCGGCGGTGTTCGATCTGCTGGCGGACGGCGCGGGCTGGTCGCGGTGGGCCGGTCCCCTCATCTCGCGGTCCTGGTGGGAGCAGGAGGGTACACCCGCGCCGGGTGGCGTGGGTGCGGTGCGCCGGCTCGGTCGGCCGCCGCTGTACGCCCGGGAGGAGATCGTCGAGTACGTGCCGGGTCGCAGGCACGCCTACCGGATTCATCGGGGGCTGCCGGTTCGGGACTACCTGGGGACGGTTGATCTGTCCCCGTTGGACAGCGGTGGTACGGAGATCATCTGGCAGGGTAGTTTTGTTCCGCTGGTGCCCGGCACGGGCGCCGTGGTGGCCGTCGGCGCGCGCCTGGTCATCACAGGGTTGGCCCGCCGCCTCGCCAAGGCCGCGGTCTCGGGTACGGGCCCGTCGTCGCCTGCCGCCTGACCTGGCGGTGGCGCCGAGCGGCCGCAACGAGGCGTTCGACAGGGTCAGGCCGCATGCCTCCGCCACCGGGAGCCAGGTCCCGCGCTACCTGCCGGCCCCGCGACGCTGCGTCCCTATTGTCGGGCGCTCTACAGCGACCTGGGAAGCAGCGTGTCCGTGAGTGTCCGGCCCAGCCAGGTTTCGTACTGTTCCGCGGTCCACTGCCAGATCACGCGCAGCATGTGGTGAACCTCGGGCGTGGTGAGCGTCCAGATGACCGCGGCTGCCTGATCGACCGGCATCCCGTCACGCAGCGGTCCGCGTTCGGAGATCCAGGTCGCCACAGTCGTCATCGTCTGTCGCCGCTGGCCCAGCTGCTGGCTGTCCCGGAAAGCCGCCATCTCACGGTCGGTGGCGGCCGCACCGCGCAGGATGTCATCGAGGGGCCGTAGGCGCTCGAGTTGGTGGGAGGTGTCCGCGGCGAAGATTGCGATCTGCCGTCGCTGATCGGTTTCCTGGCGGATCGCGGGTGGTTCCACCGTGGCGGGCATCCCATGATCCCGGATGTCATCCGCACGCTGCGTGCCGCTGATGCCCAGCAGTTCCTTGAGTAGCCCACGCTTGGACCGGAAGGCGTCGTAAACGGTGTCGGGCGAGACGCCGGCCGCCTTGCTGATTGTGCTGATCGTCGTGGGTGCGTAGCCCTGCGCATGGAAGAGCTCTCTGGCCGCTTCCAGGATGCGAAGCCGGGTCTGGCGAGCCTGCTCGGTGCGAAGCGGGGAGCGGTACCTGCGGTGCCTGGCGGGGTCAGTCATCCGGCGTGCTCCGACGATGTCCAGTAACGCTGGAGTCAGCTGGCGGGCCCACCGAGCGGAGCCGGCCGCGGGTCGTCGCGGCACGGCGGCAGCTGCTCAGTAACCCACCAGCATCAGTCAGCATTTAGCAATTTATAGCCCAATTTGGACTATAACGTAATCTGCCCTGGTGTCGGCGCCAAGTCAAACAGTTGCGGGTGCGGGCCTCCCGGGTGCAGCCCGGCGTCGTGAGCCGATCGGTCTCGGTTCTGTCTCTCGTCCCTCCGTCGGCCCTACTCCTTACGGAAGGTGATGATCGCGCCGTTGGTCGAACCGACGCCGGCCGCATCGATGGTGCCGGTCACGCCGTGACCTCGAAATCCCATGGCCGTGGCCAGGCCGGGTATCTGGTTGTCGCTGGTGATGGTGTACCCGGCCGCTGGCAGCGCCGTGCGGTAGAACTTCGCCACCGCTGTGTCGGACACGCCGGTCAAGGCCACCGTGGACTGGCTGGTGCCGGCCGTGCCGCCATTGACCTTGGCGCCTGGCGGGATCGGGAAGCCGGCCGGAACATTCGGCTCCTTGAGGGCATCGGCCCCATCGATCACATGCTGCCCACCGGGCAGCGATGTGGGCAAGGCGGTCGGCAAGCTGGTCGGAAAGCCTGTCGGCAGCCCTGTCGGCAACGAGTTCGCCGCGGTTGACGAGCCCGCCGACGATGTCGTCCCGCTGACGTTCGACGATCCATCACATGCCCCGAGAAGCAGCAGGCCCAGGCCTGCGCCCGCGGCTGCTGCCGCCATCCGGTATCGGCCGGATCGGGCCGAACGTGCCAGACCGTCGCGAGCGCCCAAGCTGATCTCCCCCTTCATGGACCCGGGGACGCCGAGACGCACTGCGTGACCGCCCCCGGTCACCTGGATCCGCCGGCCGGACCAGTGTGGCGCTACCAATGTGGCTTTCACCACTGGTGCCGGTCACCACACCATAGGCGGCACATCCGACAGATCGACCCGGTTGTCGTCGGGCTGTCAGCGCAGGCGGTGGACCTGTCCACGGTCCGACGGGCCAAAGGGTGTGCGACGATCCCCAGATCGGGCGCCCGGCGGCCCCGGTTCCCGGCATACGGACGGGACGTTGTCGGTCTGGCGACACGGGAGCACCGGGTGCGACCCGCCCGGAGTCGCTTCACGCCGGGCGGGTTCATGGGTAAACGCGTGCCATCGCTGGGATTTGCCAGCTCCGGTCCGGCCTGGTGGCCACGGCGGACCTCGTGAACATGATGGAAACGGCAGCGTCCGACACGCCCGTAGTCATCCCGGAGCAGCTTTTCGCCGGTACTGTGATGTGCCGTGGCAGTGAGCAACAATGCGGTCGCCGGGGTGGTTCTCAACTACCTCGAGGAAAACCCGGGCGAACTTGAGACGGTGGGTCCGTTGGTGCTGGCTGCGATGGCCGGGACGAGTTCGGTGACCGACCGCGCTACGATGCCGGGGCATGTCACGTGCCGTGCGGTTGCGGTCACCTCCGACTGGCGGGTGTTGCATATCCACCACCGCCGCTTGGGCCGCTGGCTGCTTCCCGGGGGGCATGTCGAAGCAGCCGACCGGTCTCTGTTCGGTACCGCCCTGCGACAGCTTGCCCGGGAGACCGGAATCGCCACGAACGTCGTGATCCCGGACACTGCCCGACCGGTGGATATCGAGGCGCACATTATCCCAGCGGATGTTGCCCAGGATGAACCTGCTCATATCCACTATGATGTTCGTTTTGTCCTATATGTTCCAGATGAGACGGTATGCCTGCCATCGGAGGAGATTTCGGATCACCGGTGGATACTCCTCGAGGAACTCCCCGGCATCCTGGGGGACAAGCTGCGGGTCCAGCGCGTCCGATCCGGATGGGCGCGCGTCAGCCGCTGAAGCGGGCGATGGCGCGCATCTTGTTCATCGCGTCCAACGCGGCCACCTTGTAGGACTCGGCAAGGGTCGGATAGTTGAACACGGCGTCGACCAGGTAGTCGATCGTGCCGTCACAGCCCATCACGGTCTGGCCGATGTGGACGAGCTCGGTGGCACCGGTGCCGAAGACGTGTACGCCGAGCAGTTTGCGGTCGATTGAACTGACCAGGAGTTTCAGCATGCCGTAGGAATCTCCGACGATCTGGCCGCGGGCCAGCTCCCGATAGCGGGCAACGCCCACCTCGAACGGCACGGCCCGTTCGGTGAGCTCGTCCTCGGTGCTGCCGACATAGGAGATCTCGGGGATGGTGTAGACCCCGATGGGCATCAGGTCGTGCCGCATCACATGGACGTCCTCGCCGCAGGCCGCGTAGGCGGCGAGCCTGCCCTGCTCCATGGATGTCGCGGCCAGGGCGGGGAAGCCGATGACATCGCCGACTGCGAAGATATGATCCATCTCGGTCCGGAAATCCGAACCCACCTTGATCCGACCGCGGTTGTCGGCGCTCAGGCCCGCATTAGCGAGGTTCAGCGCCGTGGTGAGCCCCTGGCGCCCGGCCGAGTACATGACGGTGTCCGCGGGAAGCCTCTTGCCGCTCTCCAGCAACGTCAACGTCCCGCCGTTGTGGCGTCCCACCGAGACCACCGACTCGCGGAACCTGAATGTCACGGCAAGGTCTCGCAGATGATATTTAAGAGCTTCGACTATCTCCACGTCGCAGAAGTCGAGCATCCGGTCCCTGCGTTCGACCACTGTCACCTTCGTACCGAGCGCCGCGAACATGGATGCGTACTCGATACCGATCACACCGGCACCGACCACAACCATTGAGCCGGGAATCTTGTCGAGGGCCAGGATCTGGTCACTGTCGACCACGGTGCGGCCGTCGAAGTCGACCGTGTCCGGCCGGGCCGGCCGCGTCCCGGTCGCAATGATGATCTTTTCTGCGTGAACCCGCCGCTCGTCGACCTCGTCGGTACCCTTGATGCTGATCGTGTGCGCGTCGACGAAGCTCGCCGTACCGATGAGCAGGGCGACCCGGTTACGGCTGAGCTGGTTGCGAATGACGTCGATCTCACGTCCGATGACATGCTGAGTACGTGAGGACAGATCGCCGACCGTGATGTCGTCCTTGAGTCGGTAACTCTGTCCGTACATCTCCCGCTGAGTCATACCGGTGAGGTAGAGCACGGCCTCACGCAGTGTTTTCGATGGGATTGTGCCGGTATTGATGCAGACTCCGCCGACCATGTCGCGACGGTCGACGATCGCCACCCGACGGCCCAGCTTAGCGGCGGCGATAGCTGCTTTCTGCCCACCCGGACCAGACCCGATGACGAGGAGGTCGTAGTCGTACATCGTCACCTCCTCACGTGAAAGCCCTACGATCGATTTCTGTGAGGCTATCCGGCAGGGACGCTCGCGACACCTGAATCGCCAGGTTGTTACTTCTTCTTCTCGTGGGATCGCCGCGTCGGCGAGCAGCGCACCCTACTTCGGGTGATGATCTGGATGCGTTCGGTGTCCACGGGTCGAGGTGGGGATCTGTCCGGCGCAGCCGAAAAAATCTTGCACGTGCCCGTAACCTCCGGCGGATCGTGTCGTTAAACCGGGTGCGGGGGTCGTGGGGGCTTGCTGGGGGGTCTTCCACGGCCCCCGCCGTGCTCCGGCCACGAACGGCCCGTCCCGTCCCGGCCGCTGTGATCTCACCGGTGCGGGGTCCGAGCGGGCGCTGACCCGGAGGAAATGTCTCGGCCCGGAAATCGGCGAGGGTACATCTTCCCCGGGTCGCAGGCT
>NZ_CAUVXG010000004.1:102875-115090 GCF_963555885.1 Protofrankia sp. Cr2 | reverse complement strand
CTACGGGTGAGTCATTGACAGGACATCCAGCGCGGCATCCAACTGCTCCTCGGTGAGTGTGCCGGCGGCCACATAGCCGCGTTCGAGGACAACCTCCCGGATCGTCTTCTCCTCAGCCAGGGACTGTTTGGCGACCTTGGCGGCCTCTTCGTATCCGATATAGCGGTTGAGCGGCGTCACAATGGACGGTGAGGACTCCGCGAACCGCCGGCAGCGTTCGACGTCTGCCACGATGCCGTCCACGCAGCGGTCCGCGAACAGCCGACTGATGGTGGACAGGATATGGATTGACTCAAGCAGGTTCCGTGCGATCACAGGCAACATCACGTTCAGCTCGAAGTTGCCCGCGGAGCCACCGAACGCCACGGCCGCGTCGTTACCGACGACCTGCGCGACAACCTGGCACACTGCCTCGGGGATGACCGGGTTCACCTTTCCGGGCATGATCGATGAGCCTGGCTGGAGGTCGGGCAGGCGGATCTCCCCGAGTCCCGCGCGCGGACCCGACGACGCCCACCGCAGGTCGTTGGCAATCTTGTAGAGGGACAGCGCGATCACCCGCAGCACACCGGATGCCTCGACCAGAGCATCCCGGGACGCCTGGGCCTCGAAGTGGTTGCGTGCCTCCGACAGCGGCAGGCCGGTGGACGCGACCAGCTGCTCGATGACCGTCGCGGCAAAGCCCGGCGGGGTGTTGATGCCAGTGCCCACGGCGGTGCCACCCAGCGGCAGTTCACCGATCCGCGGCAGTGCGCCGTGCAGTCGCTCCACGCCGTAGCGGACCGCAGCCGCGTACCCGCCGAACTCCTGCCCGAGGGTCACCGGCGTTGCGTCCATCAGGTGCGTGCGCCCGGACTTCACGACTTCGGCGAACTCGACGCTCTTGCGCTCCAATGACGTGGCCAGGTGGCCGAGCGCGGGGATGAGGTCGTGGACGATCGCCTGCGTTGCGGCGACATGGATAGAAGAGGGGAACACGTCATTGGACGACTGCGAGGCGTTGACGTGGTCGTTGGGGTGCACCGGCCGGCCGAGCCGCTCGGTGGCGAGCGTCGCCAGCACCTCGTTGGTGTTCATGTTGGATGACGTCCCACTGCCGGTCTGGAATACGTCGATCGGGAAGTGCTCGTCGCAGTGCCCGTCGATGACCTCTACGGCGGCCGCGCAGATCGCGGCGGCGATCTCTGCGTCCAGGACGCCGAGCGTGGCGTTGGCGGTCGCCGCGGCTGCCTTGATCTGGGCGAGCGCGGCGATGTGGGCCCGGGAGATCCGCTGGCCCGATACGGGGAAGTTCTCCACCGCACGCTGCGTCTGTGCCCGCCACATGGCTGTGGCCGGCACCCGCACCTCGCCCATCGAGTCGTGCTCGATGCGGTAGTCCTGCTCGCTCATGTGCTCCCGCTCCCACCGGTCGTTACCCGTTCGACAGCTACCTTCCGTCCTGGAGGTTAGGGCCTGGCCGAGCCACGTGATCGAAGATCCGTCGGACAGATCGGAGCCACCATCCGCCGCGTGGGCACGGAGTGGGCCGGGAGTGGGCCGGGCGCGCCGGTCGGGCCACTGACGGATGCGTCGGCGGGCAGGTGGTATTGATCATGATGAGATCGATCACAATTGCTCAGGTCGACCGGGCTGGTGACCCGATGTGTCGTTCATGAATCATCGACCGGACATATGTCGGCCAAATTATTTATCCGTTCGCACTGTTCGGCTGGTTGGTCAAAACGGCGCGATCATGCCTTTTCGGGTGGGGTGGACGCTGGAACAACTGTCTGGCAGTTGTCGTTCCCGGCGTCGCACAGATCTCCCCGGGTTCGGCATCACCTAGTGCTATCGTTGGCATCGACGCGGTGAATGGTAACGCGGGGAATGGTAACGCGGGGAACAGCTGCGCGGTAGCGACTGGGGTCGGCCGCCTGGACAGGTGAGATGGCGGCGGTCATGCGTTCCGTTCTCCGTTGTTTGCTGGCGTGCTCCGCGGCTCTGGCCGTGGTTTCGGCCACCAGCGCATGTGGGCATGAGGATTCAGCTGTATCCGGCGGTGGTTCGGTCACCATCCCGGGCCCGTTGAATACGTCGGCTGTGATGGTGTCGGCTGCCGCGGGTCCGCCCCTCGCCAGAGCCTTCGGTCTTGCCGGGCGCAGGGCGATCGCGTCCGTGTCCCCGACCGGCGGCCCTTCGACCAGCGGCCCCGGCCCAGGGGAGACCACCAGCCCCACCCGGAACCCGGACAGGCCGTTGAAAGGTCAGTGGTGGGACGCCCCCGTCCGTACCACCGGCCCCGGTCGGTAGTGCGGAGAAAGACACGACCGGAAACCGCGGCAACGTTCACAAGAACCGGTCTGGTGCATCCATGTGCAGCCAGATACATCCAGTCGACAGACCGGCTGATGAGGTCGACGTGCACAATGGCCCGCGGCATATGGTCATGGTGGGCTGGCGGCCGCGCGCGGGAGTCGGTTTCTCGACTGTTTCCTCGATGACCACTATTTTCTCGATGACCACCGGGTGTGGATACGCCCCGAATCCACACCCGGTGGTCATTCTCAGGGGGGTTCGTCCGTAGGTCGGGTGCCTTCGGCGCTATATGGGGACCCCGGATTCTCTGGTGGGTCGTCGTGGTGGGGCGCAGGTGCCACGGGGCGCCGATGATCATTTGATGGTGGGCGCTCTCCGTCGACGGGCATGCGTTGTTACGCAACGTGATTTTTTGTGCTCCGATGATTACGTTCCGTGCTAGGTTCGCTGGCAACAGGAACGCCGGTTGCGCGGGTCAGTGGGGGCCTGACCCGCCCGGATGTTGGGTTGTCGTCACATGCACACCAGGCCCCGCGTTGTCTGGCCGCTGATCGCGGCTTTTGTCGTGGCGTTCGGCGCTGCCACGGCGTGTACGGCCCCCGTCGTCCTCGGCGGCGGGCCGGCGCGCACCACCGACCCGCGCACCACCGACCCGCGATCCGCCTTGGCGGCCGCCGTCTGGGGTGCCCCGCTGTTCGTCGAACAGTTCGACGGCAAGGGTGTCGACCCTCGAAACTGGTGGGTCTATGACAGCCCGAACGCGGCCGCCTTCCCACGGTCGGCGGCCCGGGCCACGGTCGCGGGTGGCACGCTGCGCCTCACCGGCGGCTTCGACACCGCCGGGCGGGATGTGTCCGGCGGGATCGCCAACAAGACCGACCTGCGGTATGGACGCTGGGAGGTCCGGGTCCGGGTTGAGCGCGGGGATGGCTACTCAGGGGTGGTGCTGCTGTGGCCGGCGTCAGGCCACTGGCCCGCCGACGGCGAGATCGACCTACTAGAGGCGATCAACGGAAACCGCCAGGGTGCATCGAGCTTCGTCCATAACGGATCGAACAATCACGTGGAGTGGCACTACCTGCTCGGCGACTACACCCAGTGGCACACCATCGCGGTCGAGTGGCTGCCCCGATCGATCACGTTCTATCTCAACGGGGTGCCGGAATGGACCGTGCGCGCGCCGAGCACTGCGGGCGCGTTCAACCCGATCCCGTCGACCTCGGCGATGCATCTGGCCCTGCAGCTGGACAAGGGCTGTACCTCCGCAATCCCGTGCCGGACCAGCCGGACACCCGCGACAGTCACCATGTACGTCGACCAGGTGCGGATATGGGTGGCTCCGCGGCAACTCACCGGGTAGGTGCACGTATCGCAGTCGGTGAGATAACGACCGCGTCACGTGGTGGGTTGGTTCCCAGGACGATGTCGCCGATATTCGACGTGACGCCGAGCCAGTAGTGCTCGTTGCGGAAGTGGTGCAGACGGTGGTTGCGCCAGTGCCGTCGGTACATTCTGCTCCGAGGCTGGTAGCTGCTGTGGATGAGGAAGTGGGTCCAGTCGTAGGCGAGTAGGCCCACAGCCGCGCACAGCGCCGCGGTCGCCGTCCGAGGCGATCCGAAAACGGCTAGGGCAAGGGCGATCGTGCCGCTGCCAAGCACCTCCTGCGGACGGACGAACATCGTGTCCAGGCTCGTCGGGTCACGGTGGTGCTGCTCGTGCCCCCAGCCGGCGGTCCGGTGGAAGGCACGGCTGATCGGGTTGGTCGGCTGGGCATGCAGGATCTCCCGGTGGACCGCCCATTCGACGAACGGCTGCGTGGCCGCCATCGACGCGGCGATCAGGACATCGGCCCGCCCGAAGCGTCCACGGGCGAGCCGCACGGTCGCCAGGCTCCCGACGGTGCCCAGCAGCACCGGTGGCCGGGGATGACGTAGAAAACACCGGGCAGCGTCGGGCAGCGTGGTGACCTCGGTGGCGCGTCCGTGTGGACCGGGCCTGTCCAGGCGGGCGGCGGTCGCGGCGACGACGCGGGCGGCCGCCCGGAACGGCACCACTGCCGTCGGCCCGGTCGCCGTCGGCACGCTTGGTGCTGTCGGCTTGCCCGGAGCCGTTGCCCTGCTCAGCGTCCTTGCCCTGATCAGAACGGCACCGTTGAGTAGGCCTGAAGCTTGGTCAACTGGTGCTGACTGTCCACCCGGCGGACCGTCCCACTGCGCGATCGCATGACCAGGGATGACGTGTTGGCCCCACCGGGCCGGTAGCGGACCCCGGCCAGCAACTCACCGTCGGTGATGCCGGTGGCGACGAAGAAGACATTGTCGCTGTTCACGAGCTCGCGCGTGGTCAGAACGCGCGTGGGGTCATGGCCGGCGTCGAAGACCCTTTTCTGCTCGTCGGGATCCCGCGGCCAGAGCCGTCCCTGGATGACACCGCCGATGCAGGCCACCGCACATGCGGCGATGATTCCTTCAGGGGTGCCGCCGATGCCCAGCAGCAGGTCGGCGCCGGTGTCGGCGGACGCGGCCATGACCGCGCCGGCCACATCCCCGTCGGAGATGAGCTTCACCCGGGCACCGGCCGCACGGATCTGTTCGACCAGGTTGACGTGGCGCGGACGCTCCAGGACGACGACGGTCACATCCCGCGGATGCACACCCTTGGCTTTGGCGACGGCGCGGATGTTGTCCTCGACGGGCGCTGTGATGTCCACCACGTCGGCGGCTTCAGGGCCGGTGACCAGCTTCTCCATGTAGAAGCAGGCACTCGCGTCGTACATGGACCCGCGCTCGGATACGGCCATCACCGCGATCGCGTTGTTCATACCCTTGGCTGTGAGCGTGGTGCCGTCCACAGGGTCGACCGCGACGTCGCATTCGGGACCCTCACCCGACCCGACCTCCTCCCCGTTGAAGAGCATCGGGGCTTCGTCCTTCTCGCCCTCTCCGATGACGACGACCCCGCGCATCGACACCGTGCCGACGAGCCGCCGCATCGCGTCGACGGCGGCCTGGTCTGCGCCGTTCTTGTCGCCGCGCCCGACCCATCGGGCGGCGGCGAGCGCACCCGCCTCGGTCACCCGGACAAGTTCGAGAGCGAGGTTGCGATCGGGCGCCTGTCCCTGGACGGCGAGAGGATCCGGAAGGTTGCTGTCTGCTGCCACGCATCCGAGAGTAATTGCACATGCGTCCGGCCGCCCACCGATGGTGTGACGGCCGCGTCCAGGGCCGGTCTGGGCATCGCTCCGCGCGATCGAAGATCCATCAAACCGGCCCCAGTCCGGGATGTACCGCTGCGAGGCCGCCTGGACAGTAGTGGACGCATCGGGTGTCGGGTGTCTGACACCACGGTTGCCGGTTCCGACGCAACGCCAGCCGTCGGTTCTGCGTCGAACTACACAGAGAACCACGGTGCCACAGGGAACGAAGGTGCCACGCAGGATGAGGGCGTCCGGCCCGCGGAGGGGGCGCGCCGGACGCTCATCCATTGTTTATCGCCGGTTGGTCTTTCAGCGTTTGGCTGGGCCGGACGGCCTCCTGTTAGTTGGCCCACTCCACCCGTCCCAACCCCCAACCCCCAACCTTCGACCGCTGGCTCCTGGCTCTCGGGTCGGACGCCCCGTCGGGTCGGGCTCGGGACGGGACGTCAGGATGGACGGGTGGCACGACGACGCGGTCAGGAAACGATCCGGGACATGGTGCTGTCCCTTGGTGTTGTGATGCTTGGGGTGGCGCTCTTCACGCTGTTCATGCCAAGGGGCGGCTCGGACCCGGTGACCGCGGTGGACACGGTCGCCCCGTTGGCTGCGTTCGCGCGTTCGGCGCCGTTTGACGTCGCCGAACCGGCGGGTCTGCCCGGCTACTGGAAGGCCACGTCGATCCGGACCCAGCCGCCACCCGGTGCGTCCCGCGCGAACGCGGTCGAGCTGCGCATCGGTTACGTGGTCGACCGTCCGGGTAACCGCACATATGCCCAGCTCAACCAGGGCAATGCGACCGACGCGGTACAGCGGGTCCTGGGCGACCGGCCGGTGACGGGGACCGCGCGGTTGGCAGGGGAGCCCTGGCAGGAAAGGCGGGACGACGCCGGCCACCTTGCGTTCACCCGCCAGGTCGGCGACGTCGTATTGATCGTCTCCGACGGTGGTGGCGAGGGCGGTGCCTCCGCCGCCGATCTGGGGATCCTGGCCACATCCCTGCGTCCGCGCTCCGTCGTCGCGGCGGCTGACCGAACACCCCCCGCATCGGCATCCTGACGGGCACTCATAGTCTGCTGCTCGCCTGACAGAAGCGTGATGGGCTTGATGGGGGCTTGATGGAACACAACCTGGCGACCTCAGCGGACCGCGCCGACTACCTGGTCGATCTCTCCAACATCGTGCGCGAGCAGTCGATCGGGGGGCCGGGCCTGCGGTCCCTGCGTCGGCTCGACCTCGTGGTGGCGGCACTGGTGACACTCACCGGGGACCCGGACGTCGGTGTCTACCTGATCGCCGATGCGAGCCTGCTGGGCGGCAGCAGGGAGTTCACCGATCAGGCGGATGTCCGCCGGCTCCGCCGCTGGGTTGCCGACGGCCTGGTCGAGGAGGTTCCCGACGCGGACGACCGGGTTCTTGAGATCGCCGGAATGACCCGCATTCCGGTCATCACCGGTGACCGTTACGACGCCTACCGCACTGAGCACACCTGGATACAGGGGAACAGCTCGCAGTTCCTCAAGCCCGTACCCGGCCCCGCCGGCCCCGCCGGTTCCGCCGATACAGTCGCCCTCGTCCCGCTGGACATGGGCGTCCGTACACCGGCCCAGATCTCCCGCCGTGAGGAGCTCGCCGCACTCAAGAAGCAGGGTCTGCTCGGCTCCGATCGGACCCCTCTGATCAAGGTGCTCACCCGGGCCTGGCGCTGCCCGGAACGGCGTTGTTCGCTCTATGACATCCACAGCGGTGACCGGGTGCTCCTTCCCCGCATGCACCGGGGTGTACCCACCTGTCAGCAGCACCGGGTAGCCCTGTCGGACGACGGCCCGCGGCCCGCTACCGCCCAACTCAAGGCCGTCATCAACGGCACCTGCGTAGCCCGTTTCACCCTGGACGAGGACTCCGTGACGTCGGTGGGACGCTACCCCGACCCCGGAATCGCGCTGTTCAGCCTGCTGGACCCGGAGGCCGCGGCCAGGGTCAGCCGCGAGCACGTGGTCGTCTCGCTCCAGAAGGGGCTGGTCCTGCTCCGCGACGTCAGCAGCTACGGCTCCCGGATGCGTACCGCCGACAAGCGGGGGCGGTTGGGGCCCTGGGAACAGCTGCCGCCCCGGGTCGACCGCCGATTCCACCCTGGCGACGAGGTCGAGCTCGCCCCCGGCGTGATCCTCACCCGCAGCGGCCGGATCTTTCCCGCCGAACTTCCCGAGGACTGGCGGGCCGCGGCCCCGCAGACCCCCGTTCCACCGGGCGCTGCCGCACCCACCATGTCGGTGTGAGCCTGACTCCGGCTGGTGATGGTTAGAATCACCGCAGTGCGCAGGGAGGATGATGAGCAGGTTTGTGCTGGTAGGGATCGGGATCGCCGGTATCCGGCTGCCGCCTGCGCATGTTTGTCGTTGACCGGGAGCGGATAGCCGCCGCATTACCCCATTACGAGCTGGGCGCCGGGCTGGGTTCCGGCGGGTTCGCGCATGTGCTGGCGGGCCGGCATCGCCAGCTGGAACGTGATGTCGCGATCAAGGTGTTGTCCTCGGCGAAGGAGGACGCCCCCGCTGGCTTCGCCGCGGAGGCGCGCCTGCTCGCCAGTTTTGATCATCCACATGTGGTCCGGGTCCACGACTACGTCGAGGACGACGGCCTCTGCCTCATCGTGATGGAGCTGCTGGCAGGGGGGACTCTGACCAGCCGGCGGGCAGGCATACCGGCCGAAGGCGCCTGCGCGGTCGGCCTGGCCGTCGCGCAGGCGCTGACCTGTGCACATTCCCAGGGCGTGTTGCACCGCGACATCAAGCCGGACAACATTCTGTTCGACGCCACCGGCCTGGTGAAGGTGACCGACTTCGGGATCGCGAAACTCCTCGACGGGTCGGCGGCCACCGCGAGTCGGATCATCGGCACGGCGCAGTACATGGCGCCTGAACAGATCCTCGAAGGCCGGTTGGGGCCGGCCACCGACCTGTACGCGCTCGGTGTGCTCCTGTACGAACTGCTCGCCGGGGCGCCACTGTTCGACCCCACACTCCCGCTGCTCGCGCAGTTGCGGCACCACCTCGACACCATCCCCCAACCGCCCGCCGGGGTGCCCGCCCAGGTCACGGAGGTGGTCATGCGGGCGCTGGCCAAGGATCCGGCCGCACGCCAGCCGTCCGCCCGCGATTTCGCCCTCGATCTCGCCCGCGCCGCCTGCCTCGTCCACGGCCCGCGGTGGACCGCCCGCTCCGGCATCGGCCTGCGCCTCGACGACGACATCCGCGAGGCCGCCGATTACCCACCATCTCCTATTGCCTACGTTCGGCAAGCGCAAGCGCAAGCGGCTGCCATTCCGTTACAACAGCAGCCAGCCGATGGTGCCCTGCGACCAGCCGAACGCCGCCCGCAGCCGCCCCAGCCGGCCGATCGTGCCCCGCAGTTCGTCCGGCGGGCGCAGGTTCCCGGTCTCCGCGCACTCGGCCCTGCGCTGACCGGTCACATCAGCTCGGTGTTCTCGGTGGCGTTCTCCCCGGACGGGGAGATCCTCGCCAGCGCCGGCAATGACACGACGGTGCGGTTGTGGGATGTCGCAGACCCATCCACCTCCCGTCCGCTGGGTGGGCCGCTGCCCGGCCATATCGGCCCGGTGCGGGCGGTGGCGTTCGCCCCGGCCGGCCGCATCCTGGCCAGCGCCGGTGACGACAAAACGGTGCGGTTGTGGGACGTGGTCGACCCATCCGCTCCCCGCCTTTTCGGTGAACCATTGATCACTACCGCCGGCCGGGTGCGGGCGATGGCGTTCTCCCCGGACGGCCGCACGCTGGCCAGCGCCGGCAACGGCAAGACCGTGCAGTTGTGGGATGTGGCCGATCCGTCCGCTCCCGGTCCGGTCGGAGCACCGTTGTCTGTTCCCACCGACCGGGTGGATGCAGTGGTGTTCTCTGCGGACGGTCACATGTTGGCTTCCACCGGAGACGGCACAGTGGTGGTCCGGTTGTGGGATGTGCGTGACCGGTCCATCCCGCGTCCCCTTGGTGAGCCGTTGGCCGGTGACACCGCTCGGGTGTGGTCGGTGGCCTTCTCTGCGGGCAGCGGGATCCTTGCGACCGCGGGCGGCGACAGGATGGTGCGGTTGTGGGACATCGCCGACCCGTCTACTCCACGGCCGATCGGTGAGCCACTGACCGGTCACGCTGGAAGGGTGCGGTCGGTGATGTTCTCCCCGGACGGCCGCATCCTGGCCAGCGTCGGTGACGACAAGGCGCTTTGGCTGTGGGACGTGGTTGATCCCTGCGACCCCCGTCTGCTCGGCGAGCCGCTGACCGGCCACACCAACATCGTGAACGCGGTCGTGTTCGCCCCGGACGGCTGCACCCTCGCCACTGCCGGCGCGGACTTCACCGTGCGGCTGTGGCGTTGCGAGTTGCCCACAAGGGCAGCGCCGTCAGCGGCCCCCGCACCACCGGCCCCAGCGGTTGCGCTGACGGTGGCCCCTGCACCACCGGCCAAGGCCCCTGCACCACCGGCCAAGGCCCCTGCACCACCGGCCAAGGCCCCTGCACCACCGGCCAAGGCCCCCGTGCCACCGGCTCCAGCGGTTGTGAAGGTGGCCGCGCCGGCGCCCGGCCCCCGTCCGCATGGTCCTGCGCTGACCGGTCACGCCGGCCCCGTGTTCTCGGTGGCGTTCTCCCCGGATGGCCGCATCCTGGCCAGCGCCGGCGGCGACAAGACGGTGCGGTTGTGGGATGTGGCCGACCCCTCTGATCCCCGCCCGTTAGGCGATCCCCTGACCGGCTATCTCAATCAGGTGAGGGCGGTGGTGTTCGCCCCGGACTGCACGATCCTGGCCAGCGGCAGCGCCGACCGCAGGGTGCGGTTGTGGGATGTGGCCGACCCGTCCAGCCCCCGTGCACTCGGCCAGCCCCTGACCGGTCACACCGACCCGGTCCTTGCGGTGGCGTTCTCCCCGGATGGCCGCATATTGGCCACGGCCGGCGCCGTCAACGACAAGACCGTGCGGTTGTGGGATGTGGCCGACCCGACCGCCCCCCGCCCGCTGGGTGGGCCGCTGACCGGTCACACCGACTCGGTGTTCTCGGTGGCGTTCGCCCCGGACGGTCGGACGCTGGCCAGCGCCGGCAACGACAAGACCGTGCGGTTGTGGGATGTGGCCGACCCCGCCGCCCCCGGTCCGCTCAGCGCTCCTCTGACCGGTCACACCAACCGGGTGCTGTCGGTGGCGTTCTCCCCGAACGGCGGCATTCTGGTCAGTGCGGGTAGTGACAAGACGGTGCGGTTGTGGAAGCTGGCCGGCCGGGCAGGTGCCCGTCCGCTCGGCGAGCCCCTGACCGGTCACACCAACCAGGTGCGGTCGGTGGCGTTCGCCCCGGACGGCCGCACGCTGGCCACCGGCAGCATCGACACGACGGTGCGGTTGTGGAATGTGGCCGACCCCGCCGCCCCCCGTCCGTTCGGTGAGCCGTTGTCCGGCCATACCGACACCGTGTGGTCGGTGGCGTTCGCCCCGGACGGCCGCACGCTGGCCAGCGCCGGCGACGACAGGACCGTGCGGCTGTGGGACTGCGGGTCGTCCGCACTGGCCGCACTGGCCGCACCGGCCGCACCGGCCGCTGCCACGAAGCCAGCCCCCGCTAAGAAGGCTGCCGCGGCTTCTGCCCCGGTGGCCCCGGCGGCGAAGACAGTGAAGACCGGTGTCCAGGCTCCCGCCAAGAAGCCGGCCCCTGCCCCGACGGTGACGATGCCGGCCGCGGTCCCGACGGTGACGATGCCCGCGTCTGCGCCCGCCCAGAAGCCGCCCGTCAAGAAGCCGGCGGCCCGCAAACCGGCGCCCGTTCCCGACCCCCGCAGCCTCGGTCAGAGGCTGACCGGCCACACGGGCTGGGTGATCTCGGTGGCGTTCTCCCCGGACGGTCGCATCCTGGCCAGCGCCGGAGCGGACCGGACGGTGCGGTTGTGGGATGTCGCCGACCGGTCCGCTCCCCGCCCGTTTGGCCCACCCCTGAGCGGCCACACCGACCGGGTGGAGGCGGTGGTGTTCTCCCCGGACGGCACGATTCTGGCCAGCGCGAGCGCCGATCGGACGGTGCGGCTGTGGCACGTCACCGCCCGCCGCCTCCGCCCGCTCGGTGAGCCGTTGACCGGCCACACCGACCGGGTGTGGTCGGTGGTGTTCCTGCCCGACGGTCGGATTCTGGCCAGCACGGGCAGGGACGGGACGGTGCGGTTGTGGGATGTCGCCGACCGGTCCGCTCCCCGCCCGTTCGGCCCGCCCCTGGCCGGTTCCGTCGGCCCGGTGCGATCGGTGATGTTCTCGCCGGACAACCGCATCCTTGCCAGTGCCGGTGCTGACGTCAGCGGTGCCGGCCCGGTGCGCCTGTGGGACGTGAGCGAACGCCGTGCCCGCCCGCTCGACCCGCCGCTGACTGGTCACACCGGCGACGTGTGGTCGGTGGAGTTCTCCCCGGACGGGCGCACCGTGGCCACCTCGGGCGTCGACAGGACGGTACGGCTGTGGGACATCACCGCTCCTCGTCCTCGCCTGCTCGCCCCGCTTATCGGCCACGCCGCCCGTAGCCCCCGCGTACTCGGCCCGCCGTTGACCGGTCACACCGGTCGGGTGGGGGCGGTGGCGTTCTCTCGGGACGGTCGCATCCTGGCCAGCGCCGGCGAGGATGCGACGGTGCGGTTGTGGGACATCACCGCTCGGTCCGCCCCCCGTCCGCTCGGCCCG
>NZ_CAUVXG010000004.1:64571-102514 GCF_963555885.1 Protofrankia sp. Cr2 | reverse complement strand
GGCGACGACAGGACCGTGCGGTTGTGGGACGTGGGCTGACCCGGGGCCTATCCCGCGTCAGGCTGGGCGCCTTGAGGCAGGGTGCAGTCGGGCTGAGCCGTGTCGAGGCGGGCGCGGGCACCGTCCAGGAAGGACTGGCACGCTCGTGCGAGCGCCTCACCGCGTTCCCACAGCGTGAGCGACTCCTCCAGGGTGATGCCGCCGGCCTCCAGCCGCCGCACGACATCCTCCAGCTCTGCCCGGGCCCGCTCATACGTCTGCACAGCTCCATGTGTCTGCACAGCTCCATGTGCCGGCGGAGCCTCGTGTGTCGCCGGTGCATCCTGCGAACCTGACACCGATACCTCCTGAGTCGACCGCGGCGAACCGGCATTATCGGGGACACGGCGAACCTACGCGGCCCACCCCGCCAGCCGAGTCGGCCGGTTCCGCGCTGATTCACGGTTATCGCTGCGATCTTGCTTGACGGGGATGGGGACGGTCGGCAATCGTCTCGGGACATGCGAGACGGCGATGCGCGAGAGGGCACCATCGACCAGCCCACCGACGAGGAGTTCGTCGACGCGCTGCCCAAGGTGGAACTGCACGTCCACCTGGAGGGGTCGATGCGCCCGCAGACGCTGCTCACCCTCGCCCGCCGCCATGGCGTCGACGATCTGCCCATCGACCTTGACGGTGTGGCGAGATTCTATGAGTTCCGCGACTTCGACCACTTCATCGAGGTCTATCTGGCCGCTGTCCGGGTGTTACGCGATGCCGGCGACTTCGCGCTCCTGGCCCGCGAGACCGCACTGGGGCTCGCCGCCCAGGGCGTCCGGTATGCCGAGATCACCTTTACGCCCTTCCTGCACATCCAGCGCGGTGTCGATGCAGACGAGGTCTTCGCCGGCATCGAGCAGGGCCGGCGGGACGCCGAGGAGACGACCGGCATCCAGGTCCGGTGGGTCACCGACATCCCGGGCCTGCCGGACATGGACCTTCGGCCCGCTGCCGCGGGGACGATCGAGTTCGCGTTGAACCACCGTGAGTCCGTGATCGCGCTCGGGCTGGGCGGACCCGAGGTCGGCGTGCCCCGGCCGCAGTTCGCCGAGGTATTCACAGCCGCACGTGACGCCGGGCTGCACCGGGTACCGCACGGCGGCGAGACCACCGGAGCGCGCACGATCTGGGACTGCCTGGAGTACCTGCACGCTGAACGCATCGGGCACGGCATCAGCGCCCTTGACGACCCGACCCTCGTCGACCACCTGCGGGCACATCACATTCCGCTGGAGGTGTGTCCCACCTCGAACCTGCGCACCGGGGTCGTCACCGACTATCCAGCACATCCGCTGCCCAGGATGATCGAACTGGGCCTGCCGGTCAGCCTCAACAGTGACGATCCGCCGATGTTCGGGACCACGCTGCGGGACGAGTATCTGCATGCGCTGCGTAGCCTGGGTTTGACCCGGCGTCAGGTCGTGGACCTGGCCGCGGCTGCCGTCGATCACTCGTTCGCTCCCGCCGCGGTCAAGGAGGCCATCCACGCGGACCTCGCGACGGTCGTCGAGGGCGTCAGTCGTTAGAGCGCCCCTAGTGCCGGTCGCTCTCAGAACGCTTGCGTGCGGACGCCTGCTCGGGGTCCGTACCGGCGGTCGCGGGGAAGGAGCCGCCGGCAACCTGGATAGCCAGTTCGTCACCGGCAGCCACCTGCTCCGGGTCGCGCACGATGGAACCGTCGGCGGTCCGGTGTACTACGGCGTACCCGCGGTCCAAGGTCGCCGCCGGTGACAACGCGTGCATCTGGGCGCGGGCGTGGGCCAGCTCACGCTCGGACCGATCCAGGATGTGCGTCACGCAGCGTAGTGCGCGAGCCCGTAGTTCATGCACGTACCCGACCTGGCGGTCGAGCTCGCGTCCGGGCGCTGCCAGGGCGGGCCGGCTGCGTAGGTCAGCTAGTCCGCGTTCCTCGTGGTTCAGCCGATGCTCGATGACCCGCCGCGACCGGTCGCGCAACGTCGCCACCAGCGCGCGCTGTTCGGTGACGTCGGGCACGATCCTTTTTGCCGCGTCCGTCGGGGTGGATGCGCGGACGTCTGCGACGAAGTCGAGCAGGGGCGCGTCCTGCTCGTGACCGATGGCGGATACCACCGCGGTGGTCGCCGCGGCTACGGCCCGTATCAACGCCTCATCGGAGAACGGCAGCAGGTCCTCCATCGACCCACCGCCCCGGGCGATGACGATGACGTCCACCTCGGGGACGCGGTCGAGCTCGCGCAACGCGTCGATGACCTGGCCGACGGCGAGCGGTCCCTGGACCGCCACCTCCCGTAGCACGATCCGCACGGCGGGCCAGCGACGGCGGGCGTTTTCCACCACGTCCCGCTCGGCCGCGCTCGCCCGTCCGGTGATCAGTCCGACGGCTCGCGGGAGGAAGGGCGGTCGGCGCTTGCGGGACGCGGCGAACAGCCCCTCGGCCGCGAGCAGGCCGCGAAGTTGTTCAAGCCGTGCCAGCAGGGCACCCGCTCCGAGCGGGCGGATCTCCACAACGGCGAGCGCGAGCGTCCCTCGGGCGGGATGGAAGGACGGCTTGCCCCAGACCACCACTCGGGCGCCATCGACGAGGCCGGCGCCGATCCCCTCGCACACGGCCCGCGGGCAGGTCAGCCGCAAGGAGACGTCAGCGACGGGATCGCGCAGGGTGAGGAAGACGGTGGCGAGGCCGGGCCGGCGGACGATCTCGGTGAGCTGCCCTTCCACCCATACGCGGCCAAGCCGGTTGACCCAGTCCCCGATCGCCCGGGAAATCGTGCGGACCGGCAGCGGCTGCTCCGGCGAGGAGGTGAGTGCCACCGGGCCACCGTAACGACTTCAACCGTCAATCCATGCACAAACCGCTTCTGGTGTCTGTGCAGGCTGCCGGCGTGTGACGGTTATCGTTCGGCCCTCCGCCAGGTGCCGGGCCGCGTAGACTTCCGGGCATGGGGCGGATCCTGTTGGCCAATCCGCGCGGGTACTGCGCTGGTGTCGACCGAGCGGTGCTGACGGTCGAGAAGACGCTGGAGCTGTACGGCGCTCCCGTCTACGTGCGCAAGCAGATCGTGCACAATGCCCACGTCGTCAAGACGCTGGAGGCAAAGGGCGCGATCTTTGTGGACGAGACGGACGAGGTTCCTGCCGGGGCGACCGTGGTGTTTTCTGCCCACGGTGTCGCGCCGTCCGTCCATGAGGAGGCGAGGTCCCGGGAACTGCGAACGATCGACGCTACGTGCCCGCTCGTGACGAAGGTTCACGGCGAGGCGCGCAGATTCGCCAAGGAGGATTTCGACATCCTCCTCATCGGCCACGAAGGTCACGAGGAGGTTGTCGGTACCACGGGCCAGGCGCCCGACCGCATCCACCTGGTGGACGGCGTGGACGATGCGGCGGCTGTCAAGGTTCGCGATGAGTCCAGAGTTGCCTATCTCTCGCAGACCACTCTGTCGGTCGACGAGACCGAGACGACGGTGCACGCGCTGCGTGAGCGGTTCCCGCTGCTGCAGGGGCCGCCGAGTGCCGACATCTGCTATGCCACTCAGAACCGCCAGGTCGCGGTCAAGGAGATCGCAGGCCAGGTTGAGCTGATCCTTGTGGTCGGGTCGCCGAACTCGTCGAACTCCGTGCGTCTGGTCGAGGTCGCCCTTGACCACGGGGTACCCGCGGCCTACCTGGTGGACGACGCCAGTCAGGTTGATCCAGCCTGGCTCGACGGGGTCGAGACCATCGGCGTGACCAGCGGGGCCTCTGTTCCTGAGGAGCTGGTCACCGAGGTTGTCGCCTGGCTCGCCGAACGCGGTTTCGACGATGTCGAGCAGGTGACCTCGGCCGAGGAGCATCTGCTGTTCGCCCTGCCTCCCGAGCTACGCCGGGAAATCCGGGCCCGGGAGCGGGCGGCCAAGGGCTAGCTAGTCGGCCAGAGTGCGTGCGATTGTGGTTTCTCTCGCACGCCCTTTGGCCGACCAGGCCCCCCGGGTCCTATTACTTCGATGGCCGGCGCCCCGAGCCGAACGGGCGCCGCGCCGCCACCAGGTAGTGAAGCAGTTCCGCTTGGTCGTCAGCCTGCCGGGTGAGGGTATGGCGGGCGAGCACGTTCGCGCGGGCGGCTACGGAGATCCGCCGGCCATGAGCGGGATCGCCGAGCAGCTCGCTCAGGCGACGGGTGAGATCGTCGATGTCCCCTGTGCGGGCGAGCAGTCCGGTCACGCCGTCCGTCACGATCTCCGGAATCCCGGCGGTCGGAAACGCCACAACCGGAATTCCACAGGCATGTGCTTCCAGCACGCTCAGCGGTAGACCTTCCAGACTGGACGCGAGCACCAGGGCATCGCACGCCCGCAGCAGGTCCGCGACGTCCGTACGCGGGCCGAGGAACCGTATCCGCACGCCGAGCAGGTTGGCTCCGAGTTCGCGCAGCGTCTCCGCGTGCGCCGGATCGAGGCTTGGCGCGCCCGCGACGGCGAGCTGAGTGCGGGCGAATCGCCCGGGTAGTGCGGCCACCGCTCGGATGACGTTGTCCACGCCCTTGCGCGGGTCGAGCCGGGACAGCACCAGTACCACCGGTGCAGACGGATCGGCCGCCAGCTGTGCCCGTGTCCCGGGGTCGGCGGGTCCCGGACGCATCGCATCCGTGTCCACCCCGTTGCGGATGACCTGGGTACGGCGAGCTGCCGCGGGCGGCAAGGACGCCGCCACCGCAGCACTGACCGCGACCGATGCCTGGGCGCCGCATACCGCCAGACCCCGCAGCCGCCCGATCAGATCCGGTTCGTTCTCCTCGTGCAGGTGCAGGACGACCGGTCGGCTGGCCAGCCGACCCGCCAGGACGCATTCCAGATGCGACCAGTGGCTGTTCGCGTGCACCACATCCACCTCGAGCAGGCGGGCGAGTGCGGCGGTGCGGCGAGCGAGTACGGCGGTCCGCCCGACTTCCCGGACCGTGTTGGCCGGACTGAGGCGGCCGGCCGGTGCGCGTATCCCGCGGTCGTCGGGCGCAGCCAGCACGACGTGCAGCAGTCCGCTCGCCCGCCATGCCGCGGCCGTCGCGCTGCCGGCGGGTGCCGCGAGGATCTGTTCGACGCCGCGGGCGCGCAGCAGCGGTGCGAGCCGCAGCAGATAACGCTGCGCCCCCCACATGCCCTCGCCCTGCTCGACAACCAGCACCCGACAGCGTGCCGGCTCCGGCTCCGCCGGCACCAGCGGTGCCGTTGGGTCCAGGACCGCCGTTGATGTGGTCACCGGTTCGCTCCTGACACCGGCGACGGGTTGGTGACCGTCCGGTCCGGATCGGTCAGCAGGTCGAGCGGGCCGGCACACAGCAGGTCGATCGCGGCGGCCACGGCGGACCGGGGGAAGCTCGACGGGTGGAAGGTGGCGGTGACCGATACCGCGCCGCGTAGCTCAACGAACTTCACGGATATGACGTCGTCGCCCCCGGGGGTGGACGCCGAGTACAACTGGGGCGCAGCCGGGCCGGGATCCGTTCCCGCCGATCCGCCGATCCACCTGAGCTGTTCGAAGCGTGGCACCCGTCCCAGGTGGTTGAGCACCAGGCAGGGATGGGTCGGCGGGCGGACGTCGGTCGGTTCCGGTTGCCGTTGCAGTGTGGGTAGCGACAGCGATGCCGGTGGCAGCCGTTGTCGATACCCGCGCGCGGCAACGATACACAGCGTGGCTAGTGATCGACCAGAGGTGACTGTCTGGCGCAGCGTTCGACTGATGGCGACCGGATCGGCCGGGTCGACCGGGTCTATGTGCAGACCCACCGCGAAGTTGCCGGCGACGGTCGCACCGGCCGGCAGGAAGCGTCGATTGTCGATCAGCGTGAACACGCCCGTACCGGCGGGTGGGCCCAGCCCACAGCGGTCGAACGCGACCCGGGCCGCGGCGAACAGGACAGTGGCGCTGGTCGACTCGGGAGCGTGCGCGTCGCGCCAGTTGCGGATGTCAGCCAGCGTCGACCCGGGGCTGCGCCGTGCGACAACCGCCGGCGCCGGCTCGACCGGTCGACTCGGACTGTTCCCGGCTGCCGCCACCGGCATCCGCTCGGTGCCGGCGGGAGCTGGGGTGCCGGCGGCTCGGACGAACCGTGATTGCGTCGTCTTCGGTCGGCTGGAACGCGAATCGCCTACCGCCGCCAGCAGGCGCCGCGGATCACGACCGAAGAAGCCGATGAGCGCCCGCGCCAGCGGCAGTACCGTCTCATCCCCGGTCAGCGTCACCGGTGGGTCGCCGTCGAGACCGGCGCGCAGCAGGTCGGGGAAGGCGTTCGTACTCAACCAGCCGTCGCCGAGGCAATGGGCCATCGACAATGCCGCGTACTGACGTCCGACATAGATCTGGAATGGCAGCGTCGGTACCGCGGATGTGTAGAGGCGTTCGATGTGGCCGGCGAGGTCGTCCGGGTCGGGGTCGTCCATCGGGACGATAGTCGCCACGCAATGGCGGCGTATGTCACCCGTCGGGGTCGGTATCCACTTTGTCGAGTTCGGGTCGAGCCTGCGGAACAGTCGATGGTCGGGTTTCATGGTGAACAGTTGTTCCGCGGCCATCCGGACCGCGGTCACGTCCGGCATTTCGGCCGGGCCGGCGAGCATGATATGCCGCCGGCCTATCCAGGCACGGTCACGACCGGCCATACGCATGAAGGTCCGCCTCTTCTCCACTATCGTGGATTCTGTTGTTGTGAACGCTGGCCAGGTAAGATCGGCGACTGAGCGCGGTGGCGACCACCGCTGTGACGCTCTGTCCGACAGCCCAGGACAGACCGACACCGGGTAGCCCCAGCGGCTTGGCGAAGTGCCAGGTACCCGTGGTCACGAGCACCGCGGGAATGGCCTGCAGGACGACGATCCGGCCGGCTTGGCGCCGCGCCCTGGCCGCACAGACGGCCAGCACGGTGACGGCCCGGGCCATACCGCCGAGCAGCAGCAGCCGCAGGACGGTGCTGGCCTGCTCGGCGTAGGTCGTCCCGAAGATCCTCAGAATCAGTGGAGCCCCGGCGATGCCGGCGGCACCGACCGCTATGACTACCGGAAGGACCCGTCGCAGTACGGCCGTGTGCAGGGCGTCGACGTCGGCACCGGGCTGGGCACCTTCAACGGTCAGCGAAATCCCCATGCCGACTGTGATCAGGTCGACCGACACCGTCAGCATCCAGGCGATGCCGAACGCGCCGCCGGCGCTCGAACCCAGCCTGAGCACGACGAGTACTGGCAGGAAGGTCGTCGCGACCTGGGCGAAGACCATGCCGACGGCGTCCCCGGACAGGAAACGGACCACCGCGGTAGCCCCGCTCGGCAGCCTGGCCGGTGTGGCACTGGCCGGTGTGGCACTGGCCAGTGTGGCACTGGCCGGTGGAAGCAGACGTGTCCACAGCAGCCAGGAGACACCCGCGATGAACACCGCGGGTGGCAGTGCCCACGAGCCGAAGAGCCCGAGCGCACCGCACTGCCCGAGGACGGCCAGCGTAGCCAGCGTCGCGAGTTTGGTCGTGCTGTAGGCGACGTTCTCGATCGGCACCCAGACCGCGGCGCGCAGGCCCGTCAACACGCTGTCCTGCAACGAGAAGATCGACCATAGCGCGACCGCCAGGGTGAAGCCGATCGCCGCAGCGGGGCGTCCCAGCACGGCGAAGGCCGGACTCATCATGGGGGCCACCAGCACGAACACTGCGCCCAGGAGCAGGCTCGCGCTGCTCGCCACGCCATATCCGATCAGCACCAGGGCGCGGGCGGATGCCCCGGCGCTCGGGAGGAACGTCGCGAACGCGCCGCCGAAGCTGAACTGGGCGAGGGTGGACAGTGCGGTGAGCGCCGCGACCAGGGCGGTGGCTTCACCGACCGTGGCCGGGGTGGCGGTGCGTGCGGCGAGTATCCAGTACGCGCTGCCCAACAGGGACGACACCCCGCTGTTGACGACCAGGGCCAGCCCGTTGCGGTAAAGGACGCTGCGATCAAGGAGGTTGCGAGCAAGGACGCTGCGGTAGAGGATGTTGCGGTAGAGAACACTGCGGTGGGGGATGTTGCGGTGGGGGATGTTGCGATGGAGGATGTTGCGATGGAGGACACCGCGCCCGGCCGTGGTTCGTTGGGTCCGGGCTTGCGCAGGCCGGCCGCCCGGCGTGGTATCCGCCGAAACCGTGTTCCCGCGCGTCGCCCGATGCCGGCCCCGGGTCCGCTGATGTCGGTAGCCGTGCGGCTGCGGTTGCCGCACCTGCCGGTCCTGTTGCCGGTGTCGGCCGGAGTGATCCGGGAGCCCGACCGCCATCACCGGCGTGCCTGGTAGGAGTAGATCCGGGCGGTCGGGCTGGTGAAGAAGACCCGGAAGCGTGGCGAGCGCGCGACCGCTTCCTCCAGGGAGTTCAACGCTCCCGGCGGGGCGAGCCCGAAGACCTCGGCATAGACGTCCTGCGAGGTCGCGAACGCAAGATATCCATGGGCGGAGTACTGCCGCAGCACCGCGACGACGTCGTCGAGGTCGGCCGCGCCCAGCTGGCGGTGGCGGAACCTGACCGTGTGCAGCAGGTTGGGGTCGTCGTCGCTGCCTGGACCCCGAAATTCCGGGTATCTCGGGCCGTACCGGAGGGGGAAGTCGGGGCCGGCGAGAAGGAGGACGGACCCCGTTTCGGCGTGGGTGTCGAAGTAGTCGGCGGCCTGGACGGTATCCGGCGTCATGATGTTGATTTCCTCCTGTCCGATAAACGCGGGCAGGAACATGGCGACCAGAGCGCCGGTCACGACGCTGACCGACGGCACTTGGCGCAGGCGCCATCCGCCGTCGGTGGGTTCGAGGGCGAGGGCTCCGAGAACGGATGCGAACGGCAGGGCGAACAGCACCACCCGCAGGGACGCCTCGCCGCCATAGTTCTGGGCGAACACGATCCCTACGGGGACCACCGCGAGCACCAGCGGGATCCCCACCGCGTGTTCCCGCCGGCGCAGGCCACGCCAGGCGCCGATGACGGCCAGTAACCCTATGGAGATCGTGAGCGCGTACCCGGCGCGCGCATTGAAGATTTTTCCGGGTTGGGCGGAGAACTCGTGGACGTGTGCGTTCGTGGCGTTGGACACCGGGTTCGCCCCGGAAAACAGGCCGAAGTTGTGCTGGACATAGCCGAGGTTCGGCACGAGCCAGGCCAGGGTGAGACCGGCCAGCACGAGTGTCAGCCACCGTGGCCGGAGGTATCCCGCGGCACTCAACGCGCCCATGCCGGCGACGATCAGGTATGGAGTGAGCTGGTGGCTGACGACCACCGCCGTCTGCAGCACGCAGATGATCGTGATGGCCGTCCGTCGCGCAGCCTTCCCGGTAGCTCCGGTGCTCCCGGTGACCGCGGTGACCGCGGTGACCGCGGTGAGCTCGACGGTCGGTTGCCGGGCGCCCAGGAATCGCAGCGCGACCAGATACAGACCGAGGCCCATCGTGAGTCCGAATGCCTGCGGCGCGAAATAGCTCTGCCCCACCCAGTTGGTGACGACGAAGAGGAAAGCGGCCGTGGCCGCGGTGCGGGTGCGGCCGGTCAGGGTCCGCGCGGTCGCGGCGACGATTCCGGCCTGGACAAGTGGGAAGAAAACCTCGGCCCAGGCCGCGTATGTCACCGGATTGCGCTGACCTGCGAGCCGGCCGAACAGCGTGGCGACCGCAAAGAACCCCGGCCACCGATGATAGATGTCGATCCCGGGATCGATACTGCCGTGTACGTCGATGTACCGGACGACGCCGATGTGTTTGTACACCCATGGGTAGTGTGGAACGTCCGCGCACAGTGGCACCGTCCCGTAGAGGACGACCACAGTCGCCGTGAGGAAACCGGCGAGCAACCACGGTCTCGACCGCCGCTGGCACAGCGCGCCCGCGTGTCCGACGATCAGCAGAGCGAGCCCGAGGTACCAGCGCACGGGCAGGGCCGGCGGCAGACCGTAGTCCCCGAGGGAATCCACCCGGATGCCGCCAAGGGACGTCGCCCACATGAGGATGCCGGTGATGCCCACCGCCATGGTCAGCGTGAGCCCGCCCAGATCCCGGGCCGCAGCGGTCGTGGCCGTCGTGGCCGTCGTGGCCGTCGTGGCTGGGAGCGGGGCCGGGGCCGTCGGTCGGGTCAACGGTTGCCTCAACGTGTGGATCGGCGGGTTGGCCGTCATCCGCGCTTTTCCCGCTGCCGTTCAGAGGCTGTCTGCCGTTCAGGGGTCGCCGCGGACAGTTCACCGAGCGCTCGCCGAAGATCCCAGGCGAGCACGCCGCTGGAGGCGAGTCCGACACAGCTCAGGAGTGCCTCCGGGTTCCACCAGCCGACCTCGACGGTGGCCACCGCCAGCAGCGTCAGCGTCGCAAGGCTGACGCTTACCGTGACCGCGAGCCACGTCAGCACGTCGTCCAGACGAAGCGTGGTCAGCGCGGCCGCGCCTGGTAGCAGCGCTGTGGCCAGCAGGGCCAGCACGGTCCGCACCGGTGAGTGCGTGCCGGAGCCGGCCACCAGCCCGGTCAGCGCGGCAAGCACCAGCAGAGCGCAGTCCACCGCGCATCGGCGCCGCGGTTCGGTCACGTGTCTGCCCCCGTGTTCATCAGGTCGCGCGGATCGTCCGCGGATGGGATCTGTGTCGAGCGGAACGGGCCGGGCCGGCCGCGGGTGGGCGGGCATCCGGTGGGTAGGCATCCGGTGGGTAGGCATCCGGTGGGTGTTGTGCGGGCGGCGATACGGCGTGCCAGGCCGGGAGCGACGATCAGGGCACCCAGGCTGTGCGCGGCGAGCCAGGCGGACGCCGCTCCGGTGGTGCCCCACCACCGGGTCAGTGGGAAAAAGGTAAGGAAAAGTACACACAGTGATATGACCTGGATGATGCAGCTGCGCCGGCTCAGACCGTCCAGGCGCCACAGCACGCAGCGCAGCGTCACCGCGGCCTGCGGAATACTCGCGGCGAGCAGCAGCCGCAGCGCGGTGCTGCCGCCGTCGACATAGGTTCGGCCGTACGGGGCGAGCAGCAGCGGAGCCGCGATCACCGCCAGTGCCACGCCCGCGAGTAAGCCCGGTCCGAATCGGCGGAACACCAGTCGGGTGAGGGCTGCGGCCGTGTCCACGGCGTTGGCTGCCTGGATGGTCAGAGACAGGCCCACGGACAGGACGAGCGACTCGACCGCCAGCACAATTGTGAACCCGACCGAGAAGGATGCGTTCGCGTCGTCCCCGCACCAGGCCAGGACGCCGAGTGGCACTGCCACCACGCCTGTCTGCGCGGCCAGCAGCGCCCCGTAGTCCCAGGCGAGGAAGCGCAGCAGCGCCGATCGCGCCGATCGCGCCGGTTTGCCCGGGTGCCGGGTGCGGCTCGGCGGGTCGTCGACCAACCCGTGGCGCAGCAGCCAGGTGCCGATCGGCACGGTCAGGGCCGCCATCGGCGCGACCCACGCGAGGAAGACCGCGTGGGAGTTGCCCGTTCGGGTCAAGATGATCAGTAGGAGAATCTTGGCGAGCCCGAACACGGTGTTCTCCACCGGGACCCAACCGGCCCGACCGACCGTGGCGAGCACCGAGTCCTGCAGGGCGAACAGCGTCCACATGGCCGCGGCCACCGGAAACAGCACGTCGAGCCCCGAGTCCGCGTGCAGGAAGTCCAGCCCGCTGGCGACCGCCGGCCCGACCAGCACGACCGTTCCGCCGATCACAAGCGCGACCGTGGAGCCGACACTGAAGGAGAGTCCGACCATCCGTCGCCGGCCCGCCGTGATCGGCAACAGTCGGGGCAGCGTCGCGTTCAGGTTGAGATCGGCGACCGCCCCGATCGTCTGCATGGCAACCACCAGGACCGTGTCCCGGCCGATCTGGGCGGGCGGGCAGAGCCTGGCGGCGATCACCCAGAAGGCCACGCCCAGTGCCGATGTTGCCACGGTCGTGGTCATCAAGGCATTCGCGGTCCGCACCAGGGCACGCTCCCGGTCGGCCGGTCCATGGCCGTGACCCGGGCTGCCACTCAGGTCCATGGTGATACCGGCTGGTCCTCGGTCGGCTGGTGTGCGGTCGGCTGGTCCTCAGTCGACGGATAGTCGCTCGGGCGGTCGTGAGCTGCCCGGTAGCGGGACCGCAGATAACACGCCGGACCAGCGGCCATCCCGGCGAGCTCGTGCAACCAGAGCCGACGCATGGGCAGCCCGGCTGGAGCGGCCGTGGGGTGACCGGCGGCCGGTGGCCTGCGCGGCATGTCGGCGGTAACGGTGACGGTGGCAGCGGCGGTGACCCTGTGGCCGGTCCGTTGCCGGCTCGCCCGTAGGTGACCGACCCCGGCGGGGACCGCGACGAGCAGCGCCGGCCCCGTGGCGGGGTTAAGCAGATACTTGAAGAGGAATGAGGTCAGCCCGGTGCCGTAGCCGAAAAGCTGCCGGCGCAGCGCATCCAGCTCGGCCCGGTGACTGTGCCAGACCAGCGCCGCCGGCTCATAGGCGACGGCGTGCCCGGCCAGCAGCACGCGGACGAATACGTCGAGGTCCTCGCCGCCGGCGGACGCGGTCCCCGCGCCGAGGGCCTCGTCGAAGCCGCCGAGGGCGCGCAGCACATCGCGGCGAAACGCCATGTTCGCTCCGGTGCCGAACGTCCCCGCGCTGTACGGGTACAGCGGGCCCGGCCGTCGGGACCGAGCGAGGTCGAACAGCGCCGGCCGGCAACTCGTCGCCCATGACACGCGGGCGTCGAAGTACCGTTCCGCCGGGCTCTCCAGAGTGGCCGCGGCAACGAGTCCGGTGACGCATGCGACATCGGGCCGGCGCTCGAAGCCGCGCACCAGGCCGCGGATCCAGCCGGCGTCCACGGTCACGTCGTCGTCGGTGAAGGCGACGATCTCACCGCTCGCGGCGCTCAGACCCGCGTTGCGCGCCCGTGAAAGCCCTGGCCGTGGTTCCACGACATACCGAAACCGGGGGTCGCCGCCGACATGGCTGGTGAACACGGTCTGGGTCGCGCGGTCGGTCGGCGCGTTGTCGACGATGACGACGTCGAGCCGGGGCCAGTCCAGGGCGCGCAGTGAGACCAGGCTGGTGGCGAGGCGGTCCGGGCGGTCACGGGTGCAGACCACAAGACTCACCGCTGGGGTCGACAGCGTCCGGCGGCATGCATGACCGGCGGTGAGCGGGGGGACCAGGCTCAGGGCCGGTCCCGGTCCCGGTCCCGGTCCCGGTCCCGGTCCCGGTCCCGGTCCCGGGTCTGGCAGCTGGTCGAGCCCGTCGGCGTCCAGGTGAGCGCGGATGGCGTCGCCGAGGTGACGGGCGGCCAGCGCCCGCACCGTCACGTCATCAAGGACGTCCTCGTCGAGATCGACATGCAGGAAGCCGAGCGGTGTGCCGTGCAGGCGGATCAGGACGCGGGCCTCGCGGTACGGCTCGCCCGCGGCGTCGAGCGGCTCGGGTGGGATGGCTGTCGGTTCGGCCAGCTCGACATCCCCGCACCAGATCAGTCTGTTCGCCGGTGTCGACCTGACTGTGGTGGCAGCTGCCGTCGGCCGGTCCAAGAACGCATTCGCGAGGTAAGCACCCGGGCCCCGGACGATCCCGGCCAGCTCCGCGGCGGACAACGATCGTGGATAGCCGTGTTGCTTGCCCAGGTTCTTCGGGCTGTTCGGATCGAACATATGGCGTAGTCCGTGTGGGGCTCTTCGCAGCAACTCGCCCCGCTCCCGCGGCCGGGTCAACAGCCGTTTGGTGACCATCGCACCGAGACCGATGCCGTAGCCGTGCACCTGCCGGCGCAGCTGCGCCCGGCTCCGCCGGTGTGCATGGCGGACCAGCGCGGCCGGTTCGTAGACGAGGGCATGGCCGGCCATCACCACCGACAGGTGCATGTCGAGGTCCTCGCCTCCGCGCGCACGCGTCCCCGCGCCCAGCCGGATGTCGAACCCGCCCAAGGCCCGCAGCACGTCCGCGCGAAACGCGCTGTTCGCGCCGCTGCCGAACACCCCGGCCGCGAACGGGTACAAGCGCGCATCCCCCCGATGCTCACGAAGGTCGAAGCGGTGGTGTTCGAAGCCCTTTCCGAAGCCACCGAACCGTTCGAAGAGCACCTGGGCGTCGGTGTCGAGTGCGAGCGGCATGATCAATCCGGTCGCGCAGGCCACCCGTGGGTCGACGAAGCCCGCCAGCAGGAATTCCAACCAGCGGCGGTCGACCTCGATGTCGTCATCGGTGAACACGACCAGCGGTGTCGACGTCGCGGCGAGACCGGCATTGCGGGCGCGGGAGAGTCCCGCGGCGGGCTCGGTCACATAGCGGATGTCAGCGAGCCCGGCCCGCCGCAGCAGTGCCGGCACCGCGCTGTCATGCGGCCGGTTGTCGACCACGACGATCTCCGCCGGGCGTACCGTCTGGGCGGTGATGCCCGCCAGCGTGCGGGTCAGCGCAGCTGATGCGCGGCAGGTTGTCACGACCACTGCCGCGGGTTGTCCCGGCGACGCCGGTCGACACACATCCGACTCACCGAGCCCACCGAGCGGCAGGACGGGCGGGACGGTGAGACCGTCGGCACGAAGGTGGGCGGTGATCCGTGCTCCCAGGGCGCCCTCGATCAGGCCTGCGAGCTGGCGCGCCGGCAGTCCGCTCGGGCCGGCCGACGCTGCAACCACCCCGAGCGGTCGGCCGTGCAGCCGCACCAGGACGCGCACCTGCCGGTCGTCGGTGAGCACGGGGATGGGGCCGGACAGTTCGACCTCATGCAGCGCGGCCGGGCCGTCGGCAAACGGAGACCAGCTCCGATCGCGGCGTGCGACAGGTTCGCCGGCGCGCTGCCCCGACCACTCGGGTGATCGCTGGCTGGGAAGGTCCGGCCCGGCCCCGGCGCGGCCCCGCGCGGTGCCGGTGCCGGTGCCGGTGCCGGCTCGCTCGGTGTCCACCCGGCGCGTCACAGCGGATCCTGCGCGACCCGGATGACTGCGGGCGTGGACGTCGGCGGCGCGGGTCGCATCACCCGGGCACGGAGCCGGCGAGCGGACCGCCACGCCCTCGTGCGCAGCAGCTCCCCACCCGGCGCCGGCGGACCGTCCCCGTCCAGCCAGGCGCGTAGCCGGGCGTCAGAGGTGGTCGCCGCGATGGTGAGCCGGGCGATGGCCAGGGCGTCGTCGGCCGCGTGCGACAGCGTGTTGCGTACCGCGCAGGCGGAACTGAAACCGGCATCGGCGACCGCGGCCCGGGTCCGCCGGTCATAGTTGCCGTGCGGGTAGGCGAACGAGGCAACGGGCGTGCCGGTGTGGACGGTCAAAAGGCGGCGCGACGTGACGATTTCGCTTTCGAGATCGGGGCCGGTCAGCTCATCAAGGCGCCGGTGGGTGTGGCTGTGCGCGCCGATCTCCACGCCGAGCGCGGCCAGTGCGATCAGATTCTGTTCGCGCAGCATTCCCGGTTGGTCGATCCACGATGTCGTCACGTAGACCGTGGCGGCCCCGATGCCTGCGGCCAGTCGCCGGGACGCGGCGAAGGTATCGGCGTAACCGTCATCGAACGTGATGACGATCGTGTCCTCGGATGGAGATCCGGCCCGCAGCGCTCCGGCGTACTGAGACACGGTCATCGGTGTGCGGCCGCATTCCGCGATGAACCGACAGTGCCGGTCGAATGCGTCGGTACTGACCGTCCACCGGCCCAGGCCCGGCCGTGGATGGTCGGAAACAGCATGGTAAAGCAGGACGGGAATCATGAAGCGCTCCAGCGTGCATCAGCGACGTGGGTCGCGTTGCCGGAATTTCGCCATCGGAAGTACCGGCCGCGGACATATCCAGCGGTGGTGATTCCCAGACCCATGACGGTCGCGCCCACCCGCGTCCAGCGCCGGGGTGCGCCGAGATCGCGGTACAGCGCCCGGGGGAGAACCCGGCGTATGTAGTCCTTCTCGCTGGCCAGCGCCGCGTCGTCGCCTACGTTGCGGGCAACCGCCGCTTTGGACAGGCCCTCGGCATAGCAACGGGCCCGGAAATACCGCCAGGTCGCGCGTTCCCGGGTGACGCGGTGGCCTACCCGCGCCAGCGGCTGGTAAAGCAGGACTGCGGTCGGGTCGAACGCGCGCAGCCGGATCGCGAACTCGGTCTCCTCACAGCCCAGCGGTCGGGCACCGAGGCGACCGAGTCCCTCGGTGAAGCCACCCACCTGATCGAAGACCATTCGCCGGAAAGACATGCCGGCACCGATGGGGTTTCGCACCGGGGCGCTGGCCGTGGGCAGCCCGGTGTAGCTGCATCCGACCACCCAGTCGAATTCCGGTGGGAACCATGGCGGGCGGCTCGACGGCCAGCGCGGCTCGGCCAGCCCGCCGACACCGGCGATGGTCGGGTCGGAATACGGAGCCAACAGGTACGCCAGCCACGCCGGTTCAGCCTCGGCGTCGTCATCGAGGAAGGCGATGACGTCGCCGGTTGCGGCCGCGATACCGGTGTTACGGGCGCCGGACAGACCCTGGTTGCCGTTGTTGACCACGACCTGGACGCCGGGCAGGCCGGCTGTCGCACGTCGGTGCAGCTCGCGGTTGTGGTCAACAACCACGATGATCTCGTGGGCGGGAGCGGTCTGGGCCGAAAGGCTCGCCACAGCCCGTTCCAGATCCGCCCACCGCTCTTCGGTGTATGCACAGATCACGACGGACGCACGTGGTGCGGGCCGGCTGTCGAGGGCTGTCATGCGTAGCTCGCCGAGGTGGTGCCGGCTCGGTCCGGGTGGTCGCAGGCGCCCGGCTGGTGGGGGGTGCCAGCGGTCGGCGTATCAAGGGAGACGACGGCGGCGGTGTGCGTAACGGCCTGAGCGACCGGGACGTCGTGCCGACGCAGCCGCTCGGACGCGATCGTGCGCAGTACCCGCAGCCCGTCGCTGCCGGCTCGCAGGTTTGACTCGCCGTGTACCCGCGGCCGCTCGAAACTGCCCACCTCGGTGATGCGCAGGCCAGCCACGGCCACCCGCAGCATGATCAGTGTTTCGATCTCAAAGCCATCACCCCACCGGCGAACTCCGTCATGTCGGCCGGGCTCGAGCCCCAGCGCGGGTAGACACGTGCGGGAGAAGGCGTTATAGCCATAGCAGAGATCGCTGAAGCGCTGGCGGAACAACAGATTGGCCAGGATGCACAGGCCGCGGTTTCCCAGCCGGCGGGTACGGGTGATGTCAGCGCTGCCACCGCCGTGGGCGAAGCGCGTTCCCTTGGCGAAGTCCGCGCCGTCCACAAGGGCGTCGAGAAAGCCGGAGATCTCACCGGGATCCGCCGAACCGTCGGCGTCCAGCATGACGATGAAGTCGCCGGTGGCGGCGGCGAAGCCGCAGGCAAGAGCGTTCCCCTTACCGCGTCTTGTCTGGTGCACGACGATTGTGTCGGGGCGGAGTTCGCATGCGATCCGCACGGTGTCGTCACTGGACCAGCCGTCCACCAGGATTATCTCCGCGTCCGGTGGCAGCCGGCGGAAGACGGCGGGTATGTTTTTCGCCTCGTTGAGCGTTGGAATAACGATGCTAACCGAGAGAGGGGCCACTGGACGCCGCAACGTCTCGAACAACGGATATCCTCCGATTTAGGCCACGGGGAAACAGGTTATAGCGGAGTCGACCGGTCTCGCGAGCGTTCCTTGGCTCTGGGCGCGCGAGACAAACGTCTTTGCAGGGTGCTTACCACCGGCCGGGCGGCCGGTGTCGTCGTGAAAGATGTCCGTTCCCGGGACGTGCTTCGAAAGCCAGCTATCGAGCTCCGGCTGCACGGGTGGCACGGGTGGCACGGGTGGCACGACAAACGACGTGCGTTCCGCCGCCGCTTACCGGCCTGGTGCCGCCCATTCGACAGTTGATTTACAGCAGAAGTCCTGTTGACGTTCGGACCTGCGTCCGTGCACCGGTGCCCCCTTGTGCGTGCCTCTGCCATCCGCGATTGTGTGTCCGCTGACTGTCGGCGTCAGCGGACAGCGCGTATCCCGGCACGGGGAACGTATCACACGTCATCACTGCTAGTCGTCGATACATCACTGACGGGTGGCGGTGGCGGGTGTCGCAGCGTGTTCTTGTCGTTTAATCATGCCGAGAATTCCCGTGATCCGACAGTGATCCGGGCGTGGTCCGCTGGCGTGTGGTGGGGAGGCGGAGATGTCGCGGAGGTTGTTGGTTGTCGACGCGGTGATAGAGAAAACGAAGAAAAATATGTCGCCGGCCGCCCCGCCGGTGGCTTCGGCGGTCGGAGCGGCCCGTGGCAGCCGCCGTGTTCGGGCCGGCTCGGGTTGGTCAGTCGCGTCGGCGGGAGCGGACGCGAGAGAATGCCGGGCACGGACACAGTCCGCAGTCAGAGCCGCGGCGGTAATGTCGGTGATTGTCACGAAAATGGCCGCAGCGGCAGGTGACCCACCACATGCTCAGGCGTTCCCGCAGGTCGCGGGGCGCATTGCTCGGCACACTGGAAACGGTACCGGATATCCGTGGGCTGCTGCCCTGGCGTCGCCGACCGCTCGCGGCGCTTCCGGATCCGCTGCCGGGCTATGAGCGCTTCGCTGCGGGACTAGGTCTGATGGATCTTCGATCGCATCGACCAATATCATCCACCGAACAGGCTCTAACCGGCCGGCCGGTGGCGATTTCCCGGGGGATTGAGCGCCCGTTCGCGGTCGCGGCGGGCGACTCGGGCATGACGTGCCCGAACCGCCGCTATGAGGACGACGGCGAAAAATCCGATGAGAAGTACGGGGGCTCGTAGGATCAGATCGGAGCCGATACTGATTACCTTGCTCTTCATTCCGCCACCGGCGCCGCCGGATGTCGGCTGCGCAAATCCGATACCGATGGCGATCAGCGCATAAACGAGCGGCGGCGTGATAACGATGCCGAGAAGGTCGTCGGGATGTACCCGGGTGGCGGCCAGAACGCAGCCGGCGACGAACAGAACGCCGAATACGACTCCCAGGGCGCCGGCCAGGACCACGTCGATGGCCGCTCCCGCCGTTCCGGCAAGGAGGACCAGGAGCGCGGCTCCGAGCACGGTCAAGCCGCGCCGACTGCCCGTCACCACGGTGGGCGTTCCTGCTCCGCCTCGCCGCGGTTGAATCCGTCTGCGTTGTCCAGTCGTGCCCCCGGTCCGGCCGGGGGGACCGGCCGACGGGCGAGGCGGCGGCGAGCTCACCTGGGCAAGGTACCGCCCGGAGCTCGGCCGCGTGTCACCGGCGAGTTGTGTCACCCTGTGATACAGCCGTTGGCATTACTTTCGGTGTAGGTCTAGAAGCTTTGGAGCGACCGGCGACAGGGACGCGGCGTCCCTGTCGCCGGTCGCTCTACGCGCTCCTGGTTACCGGCGGCTCCTCGGCGCTGCCGACGAGTTCCGTCGCGGACAGGGCGCGTACGCCGGCTTCCACCCGCGACGGTGTGGGCAGCACGGTGTCCACCACCTCCATCGCGGCCAGCCGACGCGCCGGCACCAGGACACGGCTCTCCAACGATCCGACCGCGGCGTTGAAGTCGGTCACGGCCCGGCCGAGCGAACGGCCGAGCCTGTCGACGTGCTCGCCGAGGGTGCCAAGGCGGGTGTAAAGATCCCTGCCCAATTCGAAGATCTCCTGGCTGCGGGTGGTAAGCGCCTCCTGTGTCCATGCGTGGGCGACAGTCCGCAGCATCGCGATGAGGGTGGTGGGCGTCGCGATGATGACTTTCTTCCCGGCGGCGTGCTCCAGGAGGGCCGGGTCCTTCTCCAGCGCGGGAGCGAGGAACGCCTCGGCGGGTACGAACAGCACGACGAACTCCGGGCTGGTGGAAAACTGCCGCCAGTACGCCTTCGCCCCGAGCGCGTCCACATGGGCGCGCAGATGCCGCGCGTGGGCGCCGAGCCGTTCGTCGCGAGCGGCCTCGTCCGGTGCCTCGGTGGCCTCGAGGAACGCGACCAGGGGCACCTTCGCATCCACAATGATGTTCCGGTTGCCCGCCAGGTGAACGACCATGTCCGGTCGCCGCACGCCCTCATCACCGGTGACGGTGGGTTGTTCGGTGAAGTCGCAGCGGGCGATCATCCCGGCGACCTCGGCCACCCGACGGAGCTGCATCTCCCCCCACGCCCCTCGGGTCTGGGGTTTACGCAGGGCCGTGACCAGAGCGGCGGTCTGCGTTCGTAGGCCTTCGGATGCCTGCTGGACGCCCCGGACCTGCTCGACAAGGGTCGCGTACGCCTCGACGCGCGCGGTCTCCAGGTCCGCCAGCCGGTGCTCCATTTTTCCGAGCACCTCCCGCAGCGGGCTGACCAGATGCTCGACAGCTATCCGGCGTTGCTCGAGCTCGCCGGCGGCGTGTGCGCCGGCCTCCTGCAGGCGGATCGAGGCGAGCTCGAGAAACTGGCGGCTCGCGCTCTCCAACGCCCGTGCGGACAGGGCCTGGAACGACTCGGCCAGGCGCTGCTGGCTCTGCTCGACGAGGCTCAGACGTTCGACAGCGGATCGCCGTTCGTAGTCCAGGGCCGTACGCATGCCCGCGACATCAGCCTCGGCCAGTGCCGCCCGCTCCCGGGCGGTCTCTTCTGACCGCCGCAGCAACTCGCGCTCGCGGACGGCATGGTCGCGCTCGGCTGTCGCCGTCGCGACGCGGATGTCGCCGGCCCGGCGGCCCGCGGCGAAACCGCCGGCGACCCCCAGCAGCAGGCCGAAGAGGAAGAGCAGCACGCTCCCGACGTCCATGGTGGATAGGCAATCACGGACGTCCGACACTTTTTCGGCGGTGTCCTCGGCTGGCCGTCGGTGGGCCCGGCCACACGAGAAGATCCATGGTGGGTTCCAACGGTCGCTCGTCGTGCTGTTACTCGTAGTGCTGCTATTGGGCGATACCGCCGGCGTCGGCGCCGGCTACCAGCGGATGGATCTGAAACTCGCCGCAGAAGCTGAGTGCCCGGGTCAGTCGAAGGCTACGTGTCTCGTCCGGCGGCGTCACCGTGAGGCCGATGTAGTCCGGGCAACGGCCCTGGGTTCCCATTGAGACGACGGTCCACTCAAGGCCGGCGGAGGCGGTGCCGTTCGGCGCCAGCACGACCTGGGATCGTGGTGTCCCCGGGAAGATGGAGCCGACGGTGCTGCGGGCGGCATCGGCGGGGTGCTGGCCGCTGCTGTCGCGGGCGGCGACACCCGGATAACCGGCGAGCGCGCAGGGGGTCCCCGTCGTGTTCCTGAAGACGAGGACGAGGCCCTGATGGCCCATGCCGCCACCGCCGGCCGGCGCCACGGTGGACAGCGTCAGGCCCGGTGTGGCGCAGCGCGCCAGCGTGGCCGGCTTGCCCGCATCGGCCCCGCCCGTCGCGGCGTTCGTCGTTGTGCTCGACGTCGTTGTGCTCGACGTGGTTGTGCTCGACGTGGTTGTGCTCGACGTCGCGGTGCCGGACGACTGGCGCGCTGGAGCCGACCCGGCGACGGTCGGCGCTGACGTGCCCGCGGCACCTGCGGGACTGGAACTCGTGTCGCTGGAGCCCGCGCAGGCGACACTCGCGGTCGCACACGCGACAACGGCGACGACTTTCATCGACAACCGACTGCCGGCAAACCTCACGGCACCCAGGATGGCTCGTCGTTGGCGCTAACGATAGTCCTTTGATGTTGTCTATCAGTAGTCTTCACATCGTTTTATCCTTGATGTCGGATGGTTTGCCTGGCGAGCCGGGGCGCGAGCCGGCCGGCCGCACCCGCTCGGTCCGAGGTTCTGGTCGGGTCCGGGAGCCGACCCCCTGACCCTTCCGACCCGTCCGGATACCGCCGCTGCCGGCCCACCCCGTAGACTGCGACGTCATGGGCTTGTCGATCGGGATCGTCGGACTACCCAACGTCGGCAAGTCGACCTTGTTCAACGCGTTGACCCGCAATGACGTTCTGGCCGCGAACTACCCGTTCGCCACCATCGAGCCGAACGTCGGCGTGGTGGGCGTCCCGGATCCCCGCCTGGATCGGCTCGCCGAGGTATTCCGCAGTGCCCGCACGGTGCCGGCAACGGTCAGCTTCGTCGACATCGCCGGGCTGGTGCGCGGTGCCTCTGAAGGTCAGGGCCTCGGCAACAAGTTCCTTGCCAACATTCGCGAGTCGGACGCGGTCTGTCAGGTCGTTCGTGTCTTCTCCGACCCCGACGTCGTCCACGTCGACGGTCGCGTCGATCCGGCGGATGACATCGCCACGATCAACACCGAGTTGATCCTCGCTGACCTGCAGACCATTGACGCGCGTCTGCCCAAGCTGGAGAAGGAAGCGCGGGCCGACAAGGGCAGGCAGGCCATGCTGGTCGCCATGAGACACGCCCGGGAGGTGCTGGACGCGGGCCGCACCCTGTCATCCGATCCGGGTGTCGACCGGGCCGCGCTCCGGGAACTGTTCCTGCTCACCGCCAAGCCCTTCCTGTACGTGTTCAACGTGGACGAGGACGTCCTCGCCGATGACGGCCGGCGTAAGGAGCTCGCGGCGCTGGTCGCCCCGGCCGACGCGGTGGTGCTGTGCGCGAAGGTCGAGGCCGAGCTGACCGAACTTCCCGACGACGACGCCGCCGAGCTGCTCGATGCCCTCGGCCAGACCGAGAGCGGCCTGGCGCAGCTGGCCAGGATCGGCTTCCACACGCTGGGTCTGGCGACCTACCTCACGGCGGGGCCGAAGGAGGCACGGGCTTGGACGATCAAGGTCGGTGCGACCGCGCCGGAGGCGGCCGGTGTCATCCACACCGATTTCCAACGTGGGTTCATCAAAGCCGAGATCGTCTCGTTCGCGGACCTGATGGCGGCCGGGTCGATGGCCGCCGCCCGTGCGGCCGGTCGGGTCCGCATCGAGGGTAAGGACTACGTCATGGCCGACGGCGACGTCGTGGATTTCCGCTTCAACGTCTGACCCGCCCACGGTTGGTTGGGCGGGTCAGGAGCCCGTGCTGCCTCGCGTTACCGTCGTTGCGGGCTATTGACCCGACGCAGCTGACTGCCCGCAGAACGGTGCCGGCTGCTGGACGTCGAAGGCCGTGCCCTTGTTGTTGATCCGCAGGAAGGTATAGCACGGCGCGGCGTTCTGATACTTCGTCATGTCAGCAGGTGGTGTGACCAGGCCACCTGCGTCGTAGTTGCGGACCTGTCGCAGCTCGTTGATGAAGGACTGGCGGGTGGGGCAGGCGCCCGCGGCCTGGAGTCCGCGGATGAACATGTCAGCGGTGATCCAACCGCTGAGGGCGACGCTCTGCGTCGGTGGTTGGAGCTGTGGGGCGTAGGCCGTCATCCCGGCGATGAACGCCTTGTGAGCGGGCAGGTTCTCCTCGAAGGGCGCGACGTTCACGAACACGTAGGTCCCGGCGAGTTGGGAACCGTACTTGGTAAGCACTGCCTGGTCGTACCCGGACGGGGACATCGAGACCCGTATCGGGATCTGTGCCCGGTTGACTGCGGCAGTGATGTTGGTGAAGGCGTCGACTGTCAGCGCCCCGGTGAGTACGTCGACACCGTAGCTCTTGATCCTTGCAGCGATCGCGGCAGGGTCCGTCCCGGTCACTGAGATCTGTTCGGTGTAGACCACGTCGATGCCCGCGGCCTTCATACTCTCGGTCATCTTCTGGGCGAAGATAGCCGATGCCTCACTGAACGCGATGCGGAGCACCGCGGCCTTCTTACCGCCCAGGTTTTTTGCGAATGTTCCCCACGTCGTCGGTGCCGGGCCGTCGGTGAGGTAGTTCGACCAGGTGAACATGTTGTCGTTCTTGCTCCAGAGGGTTTCCGCCGAGAAACCGATCACTGGGATGCCGTTCGTGTGCAGGTAGTCGACTGAACCGGAAACGACGTTGCTCGCCTCGAAGACGCCGAAGACCTGTGACCTTTCGATGAGCCCGGTTGCCACGGCACGGTTCGTGGCCGGGTTGGAGCCGTCGTCCGCCCAGTCGTAGGCGAGCTGACGACCATGTACGCCGCCCTTGCTGTTCTCCACGCCGAACCTCGCGTCGACACCGGCCCGGAAATCGGCGAACTGCGGTGCCGCGGGACCCGAAGAAGGGAAGATCATCCCGACGTTGGCCGCGGTCGGACTGATCCCGGGAGTCGAGCAGTTCGTGTTTGCCGAGGCGCTTGGTGCGTCGCCGCTGCCACCGCCGCAGCTCGCGGCCAACACAACGGCGACAACAGCCATGACCGGCCGCCGACCAAACGGAATGCGATGCCGCACGGCAAGCCTCCACGAGCCGAGGATGTCTCGTCGCGCTGATCCAGCGTGGCGCTGGGGCGACCTGCATAAGATCAAAATGATCGTTAGATCAACTAGAATATATAATTCATATCACTTAGTTGCGATCAGTTGTTCGGGGGGTGCCCAGGTCAGGGCCTTGTTGGTCCGGAGGTACGGTCGCAACTGGGGCGCGGTTCGGTCGCCTGCGATCGCTCCGAGCGGTGCTGGTCGTGAGATTGATCGCAATACCCGAGGCGTACCGGTCACGCTGGTGCGGGCCTCTGCCAGGCGTTCGGTCAGTTTTTGTCGGACTAGCTCCGAATGCTGCTATGTGTCACCGACGGGATGCCTGCGCGTGACGCGGACGCATACAGAGCAGAATCAAACGGCATAACACCGAATATCTGTGACCAAGCTGGCGATACAGGGAGAACCGGACGCGGCCGACGCTGCCTCCGGTCGGTTCCGGGTCGCGTTGACACAAAAGGTGACACAATGCCGACCGTCCGGTGGGGCGGGTATCCACGACGTAGCGCGCCCGGCACGGCGCGGATCAGTGATGTTACTGATTTTCTGGACGCGAACCTACTGAGCCGGGTCCGCAATGCCGTGTTGACGCAGGACGTCGGAGATCCGGGATGCGAGCACGATGTCGAGGTCCGTGACGCCGCCTTGTGAATGCGTCCAGACTGTGAAGGTTGTCACACTGTTCGCTCGGTCGACGACGGGGTGATGGTTCATTCTGTTCGCCACGATCGAGATTTTCTCGATCGCTTCCGCAGAGATCTCATCGTCCATAGTGACCTTACGCACAATTGTTGATGTGTCACCGGTCCAGCCCGGTAGCTCGCCGAGCGCCTCGGTAACCTGGTCCGCCTCCAGTTTGGTGGGCATGAAATGGCCTCCGTCCGGTTTGCCGGGCGCCTTCGGTGGCCGTCACCCGGATGCTGCGGGCACTCCTCGCGACGGGGAAACCCCCGCCGCTACAGTGTGGTCGGTCATGGGGGAGTCAGGCATCTCGCGGGTCGTGGTGGCCGCAGCACTTGTCGATGCCCGGGGTCGCGTGCTGGCGTGCTGCCGGCGTGGGCCGCCCGAGCTCGCCGGCGGCTGGGAGTTCCCCGGCGGTAAGATCGAACCGGGCGAGGACGAGATGAGCGCGCTGGCGCGCGAGTGCCGCGAGGAGCTCGGCGTCGACATCGAGGTGGGTGCGTTCCTCGGCGAGGTTGCGCTGCCCGCGGTCGGCTGGGTGCTGCGGGTGTGGTTCACCCGAATCATCGGCGGCGAGCCGCGTCCGATCGCGCATTCGGCATTGCGGTGGCTCGCGTCGCACGAGCTTGACGACGTACCGTGGCTTTCGCCTGATGTTCCGCTGGTCGAAGATCTTCGCGACAAGCTGGCGGCGGGCACTTCGGGGGTATGGGGTGATACGTAACGTTAACGGATGGTGTTGATAAGTAAACCTTCCGTTGATTTTCAGTGTGCGGTCTCCCGGGTCCGTACCATGGGGGCAGACCTCGCCAGAGGCGAGCCGGAACGGGCCGATCTACTGCTGCCTGTGCCCGGCACGTGGGCTGTCCCGTCGGGCCGGATCCAGCGGCCAGCGTCATGATGTCAGCACCATCTGTCCAGTAACACCAGCCCCGGGGCCGCTGCCCCACGTCCGTACCGGAGTCCGCCACCGTGTCCGTCCGCGCCGACCTGCGTAACGTCGCGATCATTGCCCACGTCGACCATGGCAAGACAACCCTCGTCGACGCGATGCTGCGGCAGTCCGGCGCCTTTGGTGACCATGCCGAGGCCACGGATCGTGTCATGGACTCGATGGATCTTGAACGCGAGAAGGGCATCACGATTCTCGCGAAGAACACCGCGGTTCAGCACGGCGACGTCACGATCAACATCGTTGACACCCCCGGCCACGCGGACTTCGGCGGGGAGGTCGAGCGCGGTCTGTCCATGGTCGACGGTGTCGTGCTGTTGGTCGACGCGAGCGAGGGTCCGCTGCCGCAGACCCGGTTCGTCCTGCGTAAGGCGCTGGAAGCCCGACAGCCGGTCATTCTGGTCATCAACAAGGTGGACCGCTCCGACGCCCGGATCGCCGAGGTCGTCGACGCGACCTACGAGCTCTTCCTCGACCTGGACGCGGACGAAACCCAGATCGACTTCCCGATCGTCTACTGCAACGCCAAGGCGGGGCGGGCCTCGCTGAACCGGCCGCAGGACGGCGACAACCCCGACTCGCCCGACCTCAAGCCGTTGTTCGACGTGTTGCTTGAGTCGGTCCCGATGCCGGCCTATGACCCGCAGGCGCCCTTGCAGGCGCTGGTCACCAACCTCGACGCCTCCCCCTACCTCGGCCGTCTCGCGCTGTGCCGGGTGCACAACGGGACGCTTCGCCGTGGGCAGAGCGTGGTGCTGTGCCGGGCGGACGGCCGCACCGACCGGGTGAAGATCAGCGAGCTGCTGGTCACGAAGGCGCTGGAGCGGGTGCCGGGCGAGGAGGCCGGACCGGGCGACATCATCGCCATCGCGGGCATCCCGGATATCATGATCGGTGAGACGCTGGCCGATCCCGAGGACCCTCGGCCGCTGCCTGTGATCACCGTGGACGAGCCGTCGATCAGCATGACCATCGGTATCAACACCTCGCCGCTCGCGGGCAAGTCCGGGACGAAGCTGACCGCGCGGCTGCTGCGCAACCGGTTGGATGCCGAACTGGTCGGCAACGTCTCCATCCGCGTGCTGCCGACCGAACGCCCCGACACCTGGGAGGTCCAGGGTCGCGGGGAGCTGGCACTGGCGATCCTGGTCGAGCTGATGCGCCGCGAAGGCTTCGAGCTGACCGTCGGCAAGCCCCAGGTCGTTACCAAGGAGGTCGACGGAAAGCGGCACGAACCGGTGGAGCGGCTCACCATCGACGCACCCGAGGACTATCTCGGGACGCTCACCCAGCTGCTCGCGGTGCGCAAGGGCCGGCTCGAGGAGATGGTCAACCACGGCACCGGCTGGATCCGGATGGAGTACCGGGTGCCGGCCCGCGGGCTCATCGGCTTCCGGACGGAGTTCCTGACCGAGACCCGCGGCACCGGGCTGATGCACCACGTCTTCGACTGCTACGAGCCCTGGTTCGGGGAGCTGCGTACCCGCGGGACGGGTTCGATGGTGGCCGACCGCACCGGCGTGGCCACCGCGTACGCCCTCTACAACCTCGGCGAGCGCGGCACCCTTTTCGTGGGTCCGACCACCGACGTCTACGAAGGAATGATCGTCGGGGAGAACTCGCGCGCCGACGACATGGACGTGAACCCCACCAAGGAGAAGAAGCTCACCAACATGCGGTCCTCCACCGGGGACGAGCTGGTGCGCCTCACCCCACACCGGCAGCTGTCCCTGGAGCAGGCGCTGGAGTTCTGCCGTGAGGACGAGTGCGTGGAGGTCACTCCCGGGCCGGTCCGGATGCGCAAGGTCGCGCTGACCGCGGCGGAACGCGAGAAGCTCCGGTCCCGTCGCCGCACCAACTGAGCGGATCCAGGAACGGGGACCCGGCGGCCTACCTCGGAAGGATCTCCGGCGCGGCGCACGGCCCACACACGGCACGAGTGGAAGGCAGACGTACATCCGGTGTCCGATTTGCGGTTTTCTGGGATGTCAACCTTCCACTCGTCACGGCGGTACAGCTGACAGCACAAGGATCTTCTTGCCGCGGCGATCAACGTTGCCCGGTGAACCCCTGGGGACGGGCTGCGTCACCGTTGCGTGTGTCGACCCGTAGGGTCGTGGATGTGATTGCTACCACTGGGGAGACCGGGTCCGGGCCGCGCTCCGCTTGAGGCGAAGGTGGCGGCCATGCGGGCGCATGCCACCCAGATGACGACGGATGGTTTTTTCTTCGCGCCGGACGCTGCCGGCGGTGTCAGCCACTGCCCAGCTCCTCGGCCCTTCCGAGCTGCGACTTCTCTGGCTGGTGAGAGTCGGTCGGGCTTGATCCAAGGAAGCGTGGCTCTTCCGAATGCATCGCGCCACATATTTTGACGGTTTTATACAGAAGTAATATATATCACGTATCGCTGTCTGTTTATACCTTTTCTCCTACCGTGGTGTCATCTTCTTCCACGAAGAGAGAGGGTGATATTACGATAAGTTATGGATCTTCCGTTTGGCCCATGATGGCGATCTTGATTACCGCGTTGACGGTTGCTGTGTGTAGTCGGGTACTTGCCTTGTCCGCTCCGGCCAAAGACCCCAGGTAGACCGTCGAGCGGTCGCTCGCCATCGATACCGCTGCCGTAGATGCACGGGTCACCCGGGGCACGGCGGTGTCGGGTGCCCAGCAAGAGCCCTGGGGGCGACAGCAGCGGCGAAATGCCCAGGAAGCATCCGTGTGAAGCAGGCTGTGGGTCAGGTTGTGTGTGATGTCCCGACCGAGTCGGGGTACCCGTGCATCGCGCAGCTATGGACGGGGAGCGATGGCGCGAGGTGCGTGCCCCGGTCCCGCGACGTCGCGTCCCTATTGCCGGTCGCTCATATTTACATCGCCCTTAACGGCAACCGGAACCGTCCGAGAATCCGGGCCGGATCGCTTCAACGCCTACCAGGTGGAATATCACGGAGGGTGAGGACGTAAACCGACCGTAAAAGGATCTTCGGGACCGCACAGCGTGGGGGCAGGAAGAATGGTTGAGACAATGGCGCCTTCAATCAAGATTCATTTACTTGGCCCGACTGCTGTCGAGATACCTGGTGGGTGGTACGGCGGGTTATCGCCTCAGCTGCGTAAGGTGTTGGCCGTACTGGCTGTGACTAGGAAAGTTCCGCTGTCTGCCGAGCAGATCGTGAAGCGCGTCTGGAACGGTGAGGCGCCGGAGAGCGCCGTGCAGATGGTACGGAACCACATCCGAGCGCTTCGCCAGCTCTCCGGGACGTTCGAACGGGATGTCGTGGAGCGTAGCCACGCCGGATATCAGCTCGCCGCGGTCGGCCTCGAGATCGATGCGGAACAGTTCAGATCGCTGCTGCAGGAGGGCAGACTGCTCCGTGCCGCCGGCCATCCGGCCGAGGCGGTACGCGCATTGGAGCGGGGTCTTGGTCTGTGGCACGGCCTGGAAGCGTTGGTTGACGTGCGGGATGTCCCCGATCTACGGGTCGAGGCTGTCGGGCTGGAGGAGTTGCGGTTCCAGGCTGAGGAGATGATTGCGGAAGGGTATATCGCCTTGGGACGCTCGGCGGATGCTCTTCCGATTCTCCGGGCGATGACCATGATGCATCCGTCGCGGGAGTGGCCATGGTTGCAGCTGATGGTCGCGCAGGCGTTGATCGGTCGGCGGATAGAGGCGTCCGGCGAAACCTACCGGCGGGCGCGGCACCATCTGGTGGATCAGACCGGCCTGGACGCTCCCCTGCTGGCCCAGGTCCACCGGGCACTGCTCTGCGGCATCGATGGCCATGACCTCATCATTATGATCACACACAGGGAACGATGATCTACTGGACAGGCCCTGGTCCCCTGGGGTGGAAATGCCGGCCCTCCCCGCGACATGTAGAGGGTGTCACCGCTGTGAAGGACGAGGGGAGGCGCGTACTCGTGGACGAGGAACGGACGGCTTGTTTCGAAGCGCTCTATGCCGCCACGTTCAAGCACATCCTTGGCTACGCCCTGCGCCGATGTGACTGTCCGCAGGACGCCGCCGATGTGGTGGCGGAGACCTTTGCCATCACCTGGCGCCGAATGGACGCCGTGCCGCTCGGGGACCAGGCCCGACTCTGGCTGTACGGCGTCGCCCGCAACGTGCTGGCCAACCATCGGCGCGGGATGGCCCGCCGACAGCGCCTGTCGGTGGCGCTTGCCGCGGAGGTCGCCGATCTGTACGAGCCGAGCGCTGAAGACAGCGCGCAACTCAGCACGATCAGCCAGATCTTCCGGGATCTACCGGAGGTGGACAGGGAGCTCCTCTCGCTCGTCGCATGGGAGGGACTGGATCGCGGCGAGATCGCCACGGTGCTGGGTTGTTCGCGTAATGCCGTACGGATTCGTCTGCATCGGGCGCGCAAGCGCTTTGGCCAGGAGCTCGCCAGGGCCGGCGAGTCACCGGGCCGACCAGCGATGGCAGGGAGATCGCAATGATGGATGCACGGAACGCTGAACGGCAGGTGGCCCGGCTGGCACGGGTGCGGGACGAGGAACTGAACGGTCTGAACTCCGGCACGGCCGCGCGGACGCTACTGGCATCCATCGTGGCTGACCAGGTCCATCCGTGCGATCCGCAGCCGCGCCGCAGGCTGGCTGGGTGGCAGCCACGCAGACTGGTGCTGGCGGCCGCTGCCGTGATCGCTATGACCGTCGCCGGTGTGGTCGGTCTGAGTCTGCTGCAAGACGGGATGGGCAATGCGACGTCCTACGCCAACTCCGCCATCGAAGTCACGCGGGAGAGGGATTTCTTCGTCGCCCGGATCAAGGACCCGCTTGCCGATCGCGACAAGTATGTCGAAGCGTTCCGTGCGGTCGGCAAGGACGTACGGATCGAACTGGTTCCGGTCTCCCCGAGGCTGGTAGGCCAGCGGCTCCAAGCGAGCGGTGGATCCGGCCAGATGTCCAGCGAGCTGGTCAGCTCCGGCCCGAACCCGGCGGACTGCGAGTTGAAGCCCGCTAGTTGCACGATGGTGATCCGTATCTCCGCGGAAACCACTGGAACGGTCCGGTACACGCTGGGCAGAGCGGCGCAGCCGGGCGAGGCGTATTGGGACCCGGACATCGATGCCGGCATGCCGCCCGCGCCCCATGAGATCAGCGGTGGCTCGGGGAGATGACGGTCTTGCGCTGCGCCGATCACGAGTGGAAAGCCGTTGGACCGGGCGCCAGGTCGTCGCACACTGGAGGGACGCTTCGGCCTACCGAATGGAGTCAGCCGAGTGCGTACGGCTTCTTATGTGGCGCTTATGTCGAGAATTATGAGGATGACCGATGCTCCTCGAGGGGCGGAGGTGGCCCAAGGCGAAGTTGGGCCACCTCTCGCCCGACTGTAGAGGCACCGCTGGTCCGGGACACCGGAGCGGCGCCACACGAGGGGAGCATTGGATGTCTGCGACATCAGCCACCAGAAGCCTCAAGCCGAGGCTTCGTACCAAGATGGGGATGGGACTGGCCACCGTCGGTCTGCTGGTCGGCACCGTCGGGGCCAGCGTCGTGGTGGCCGGTCCGGCACAGGCGGCATGTGCCTCCGACGCACGGAAAGCCGATTTCTGGTCATCCTGGGCGGAAGCTCACACAGAGGACTGCTCATACTGGAGCAACTCCTACGCGCAACACGGATCGAGAAGCATCTGGTCCGGCTGGTACAGCGCATGGTCGAGGGCTTCGGCGGACAGCGGCGTATCGACCAGCCACTCCGCGAAGAACGTTTTCTCCTAGTAGGCCGGTGATCGTAGGCCATGGCCACGCGATAGGCGCGGTATTCACGTGCTTTCGTGGCCATGGCCTGTTCGTATGCCCGGGTCGGTTGGGCTACGGTCATGATGGCGGTCACCTTCCCCCTGGCCTTCGTGGGGGCCGTAAGAAAGTAGATGGGAACAGGGGATGAGGTTGACCAGGATCTGGCTGGTGATGCTCGCCGCGGTGCTGTTCGGCGTTTCGGCGTGTGCCATTGAGTCGAAAACCGAAGCGATGCCGAAACAAGGAACGGGGGAGCGCATGAAGCCCCTGGTGGACCAGTTCAAGGACGCCCGTGCTCGGGCCAAGTCGGATTTTGAGCGAGCGGCGCTGGACCGGGCGATTGAGACAGGAAAAATTGACCCGGCGGACTACGAACAGGCGTTCAGTAGATATCGTCAGTGCGCGCAGGACGCCGGACTCAAGGAGACGTATACCAAGCTTTCGAACGGCATCTACCGGGTCACCCCACCATCAGACATCGGATCCGCAGCCAAGGACGTCGACGCCTATGCGAACGTCATGAAAGATTGTGCTGCGAAGGCAGGCTTGATAAGCCTCGAAGCCCTGTACAGAACACAGGTCGACAATCCCGATCTGCTGGCTGATCCCAAGCTGGTGGTGGTGCGGTGTCTGATCAAGGCCGGTCTTGTACCAGCGGACTACAGCACGCAAAAGCTCACCACGTTCCTGAACAGCGACATGGAACAGAACACCGACTTCGACCCGATGAACGCCGAGGCGCAGAAATGCCTGACGGCCGGCGGGATAGCGATCAGCATCGACCGGGGACAGAAAGGCGGCAGCTGATCTTGGTGAAGGGTCGGTCCGTCGGTACGGCAGTGCTCGCCGCCGTCACCCTGCTCAGCATGGGTGGAGCGACGGGGTTTCTCCTTCGTCCCGTGGCCGCACCGCAGGAGCTTCGGGCTGCGACGGAGGTGACGTCCGCACCTGTCGGCCATGAGGAGTTCGCCGATGAGCACACGGTGAAGATTTCTCTCAAGAGATCGTCCGCACCGCCCCTGGTCGTAGGTTTCGACGGTCGGGTGACGGCGGTCTCCTGTAAGGCGGGTGAGGCGCTGAAGTCAGGCCAGACCGTGGCCCGGATCAACAACACCCCGCTGATCGGGCTGGCCACCTCGGCGCCGCTTTACCGGAACCTGAGCCAGGGTCATAAGGGCGACGACGTCAAGGCACTTCAAACCGAACTGATCCGTCTCGGATACGGCGTCAAAGCGGACGGGACCTTTGACGGCCGAACGGTGATGGCCGTGAAGGAGTTGCAGAAGGCTGCCGGAGTCGATCGCCCCGATGGAACGATCACGTCCGGACAGATTCTCTGGCTGCCTGCCTCCGCAGTGGTACCGGACTCATGCAAGCTGGTCCTGGGTGCGTATGTGTCATCGGGCCAGACGTACGCTGAGGTTCCTGCGCAGCTGATATCGATCATCGTCAATCCGATGCCGGCGAACGTCGTCGACGGTGAGCGGGCCATTCAGGTGATGGGTGTCACGGGACCGCTTGACAAGGATGGTACCGCCACGGATGCGGAGTTTCTCGGAAAGGTGGCCGGCACCCGGGAGTATCGCCTTCTTGAGGCAGGCGACAAGGAGCCCGAACTGACCGCGGTCATCACGTTGAAAGATCACCTTCAGACGCTGAGAATGCCACCGGGAGCTTTGTTCGACGTCGACCGCGACAGCGGGTGTGTCCAGTCTGGTGCGAAGGCATACCCCGTGAAGATCGTTGGATCGAGGCTGGGTGTGACGCTGGTGGTGCCGACGGGTGATGCGTCAGCCCACGTCAACCTCGGCGCGTCGATCACTGTGGACTCGTGCGGGTGAGGTCTGTGGCTGATACCGGGAAACTCGTCAGGGGCATCGGGCTCGGGCATCGTTTTCCTGGGACGGCTCATTTGTTCACCGGCCTCGACTTCGAGCTGCGCCCCGGGCAGATCGTGGGTCTGTGCGGCCCGTCCGGATCCGGGAAGTCGACGCTGCTTTCAATACTGGCCACCTGGGTCGTTCCCACGGAGGGCACGGTGGAGATGACCGGCGTCGAACGCACCGGCTGGGTCTTCCAGAATCCGTTCGGCGTGCCCGGCCGTACGGCACTTGATCACGTATGTTTGCCGCTGCTTGCCCTGGGGCAGTCCCGCCGCTGCGCGGAACTACAGGCGATGGATGTGCTGGCGAGCTTCAAACTGGTGAAAGCGGCGCGTCAGGCGTTCCGTGACTTGTCCGGCGGTGAGGCGCAGCGGCTCATGCTCGCCAGGGCGATCTGCTCCGCGCCCGACCTGCTTCTTGTCGACGAGCCGACGGCCCAGCTCGACATCATCACGGCGGCGACGGTAAACGAGACGCTGGGCGCCGTCGCTCGGGACGGCACGATCGTAGTGATCGCAACCCATGATCCGCATACCCGGGATGCGTGCACCCAGGTTATCGATCTGTCCGTGACGGCTTTGCGCGAGAAGAACGACAAGAGCGACATGGAGGGGCACAACGGGGCGTGGTCCCTTGACGACGCGCGCGGTGAGGCGGGCCTTTGAGGCTGCGATCGATCCTCTCCGAGGCGTACCGGAACATCGTCACAGGCACAACCCGTGCCCTACTCCTGGGGATCTTCCTGGCAGCGATCAGCGCCGGCCTGGCGATCGTCGACGCCCGGTCCATCATCGACATTGAACAGAAGGCCGACGATTTCGTCTCCTCTGGAGGGTCCGTGCGGGTGATGGTCGCACGGGAGAGCATCGATGCGGCGGCGTGCGAACGGCTCAGCGCGATTTCGGGGGTCCGCTCGGCGGGAGCGCTCAAGGAAACCGACGCCGTCGTGCTGCGGGTGATGATCGCTAACCCTATACCGGCCTACGTGGTGACACCCGGTCTCATCGAAGTCCTGGGCGGCAACGCGGCCACCCGCGCGGGGGCGTGGCTGCCCGCGCAACTGGCAAAAACCCTGGGGGTGCAGCCAGGGCAGGAGCTGGTGACCACCGCGGGAACGTTGTCGGTGGCAGGAATCTACGATTATCCGGATGACGGCCGCGACAGTCGACTGAATTACGCGGCGCTGCTCCCGCAGCTGGCGACAGGCGTTTTCGACGAGTGCTGGGCGGAGGTCTGGCCCCTCTCCAAGACGAGGGACCATCTCCTCTACTCGGCACTCACGGTGGACGTGAGTTCGACGGATCCGGTCATCATCGGCCAGCTCAACACCAGCCGCGGGACGCAGTTCGACGGTGTGGGGGCATTCACCGGCCGACCCACGCGGTACGGGCTGGCCGGTTGTGGGCTGGCCGGACTGATACTGGGATTCGTCGCGATCCGGATGCGGCGGCTGGAGATCGCTGCGGCGCTCCATCTCGGCGAGTCCCGCTGCGCTCTCCTTGCCTCACTACTGATTGAGACCGCCGTATGGTCGTTCAGCGCGTTCATCCTCGCCGCCTGCGCCCTGGTGTTCGGCGTCATCCCGCGGAATACCGCTGCTTCCATGAATGTCTACATCATCGATATCTGTGGTCCGGCCGCTGCGGCGCTCACCGCACTCGTCGGGACGGTATTGGCTTCTTTCACGATCCAGGAGAAATACCTATTCGGCTACTTTAAAAGCCGTTAGGTTTCCGCCTTTCTGCTGGTCATGCTGCCGCAGTCTGATCATGTGGATGTCGTGTTCGGGATACGTAGGCCGGCGCCGGTCAGCATGAATTCCTCTTCGGACGATCTCCGTTCATCCTCGCAGCGTGTGGATGCCGGGCTGCGTCACTGTCGCGTGCGTCGACCCGTAGGGTCGTGGATGTGACTGCTACCACTGGGGAGACCGGGTCCGGGCCGCGCTCCGCTGAGCTACCGGCACGACGGGTGCTGTTCGTGCACGCCCACCCCGACGACGAGGTGATCGGAACCGGGGTGACCATGGCGTCCTACGCTGCCGATCCAGACACCCACGTCACCCTCGTCACCGCCACGCTGGGAGAGATGGGCGAGGTACTGGTCCCGGAGATGATCAACCTGCGGGCGGACCGAGGCGACCAGCTCGGTGGGTACCGCATCGGCGAGTTGGCGCGCTCCTGTGCGGCACTCGGCGTCTCCGACCATCGCTTCCTCGGTGGGCCGGGTCGGTGGCGTGACAGCGGCATGATGGATACGCCCGGAAACGACGATCCGCGCTGCCTGTGGCGCGCGGATCTCGATGAGGCGACCGCGGCGCTGGCGACGATCGTCCGCGAGGTCCGCCCGCAGGTGCTGGTCACCTACGACAGCAACGGTGGATACGGGCATCCCGACCACATCCGTGCGCACGAGCTGACCATGCGGGTGTTCGATGCGGCTGCGGATCCGTCCTTCGCACCGGAGGCCGGCTCGCCGTGGCAGCCGGTGAAGCTGTACCACACCGCGATTCCGCGATCGATGATCCAGATTGGGATCGACTACTTCCGCTCGAAGGGCGCCGGGCAGGAGCTGTTCGACGGTGTGGAGTCGGCGGAAGATGTACCGATGGCGGTATCGGACGACGTCGTGACCACCGAAGTCGCCTCACCCGTTCACTTTGAGGCGAAGGTGGCGGCCATGCGGGCGCATGCCACCCAGATGACGACGGATGGTTTCTTCTTTGCGCTGGCCGACGGGGTCGGGCATCGTGCCTGGGGTACCGAGTACTACATCCTCGATCGGGGTGAGCGCGGACCGGGTGTCGGGCCGTACGGGCGCGAGACCGATCTGTTCGCCGGGCTCGACTTCGCCGGGCTCGACCGCTGAAGGATTTTTTTCGACGATGTCTGATCATCTGCGCCGGACACCGCCGGCGGCGTCAGCCACGGCGGCCGCCGTCGATCTCGGCGGGGACGGGGACGTGAGCGGCGACGACAACGTGAGCGGCGACGACAACGTGAGCAGAGGCGTGAGCCAGGGTCGGGGCGTGTACGAGGGCAGCGGTGTTGCCGATGGCGAACCGTCCAGGCTCTTCCTGGGGCCGGCCTACACGGTCGGCTGGCTGGCCGGTCTTGCGCTCGGTTTCTACGGCGTGTTCCTCGTCCCGGTGGGCCCGCGTCCCGGCGGGATCCTGCTGTCGGTCGGAGTGGTCCTGGCACTGGTCGGAAACGTCGGGGTGGCGACGCTGGTGCGGTGGCTCACCGGCACCCGCCTTGGCGCTATGATCGTTCTTGCGGGCTGGATTCCGGTCGTGTTGTTGTTCGCCAGCTCGCGTCCTGAAGGTGATCTCATCCTGCGGGCGAGCACCACCGGATATCTCTTTCTGGTCATCGGCGCGATTGCCCCGGTTGTCGTCGCGATGCTCGGCTCGCCGCGTCGCGGGCTGTCAGTTATTCTGGCGTCACAGTCCGACTCCAGGCCCGACTCCAAGCCCGGGTCCTGACGGGAGGCATATCCGCGTCCGCGGAGAAATCGCGGCAGGCTCGGATGTGGCTGCCGTCACGACCGAGCCAGAAGTGACGTGTCAGTGCTCCACGGGAGTAGCGTGTTCGCGTGGCCGTCGATCCGGACGCCTTCCGCCGGGCGGTCGGGCGTTTCGCAACAGGTGTCACGGTTATCACCACCGTTCTCGACGGTCAGCCGTTCGCGATCACCGCGAACTCGTTCACATCCGTGTCGCTCGACCCGCTGTTGGTGCTCGTCAGCGTCCGCAAGACGTCTCGCTTTCACGCGCCGGTTCTCGGCGCGGGCGTCTGGGGCGTTTCCGTGCTCGCCGCCGACATGCAGGACGCGTCCCGTTTCTTCGCCAGCCAGAACCGGCACGACGCGGCGACCCTCTTCGAGAACTGGAAACACTCCGTCGGGTCAGTGACCGGTGTGGTCCTCTTGGACGACGCGCTCGCGGCCTTCGAGTGTCGGACGGTGCTCACCTACGAGGGTGGTGACCATACGTTGCTACTCGGTGAGGTCGTGGCGTTGGACGGATCCGGCCGTGACGTACCGCCCCTGCTGTTCTACGAGGGGATATACCGGGCGCTGGCTGCCGACTGATCCGCTCAGGCGGCAACTCCGCCGGTCGGAGCCTGGCCGAATGCCGGCCCCCCGGCCCCCCTGGACCCGGACCAGGCCCGGGGCACATCCACCGTCAGTTCAGGCGGGCGCGGGCGGCGCGTGCAGCCTCGCGGGCCGCGGCGGCCGCGGCCGGCTCCGGGGACGCGACCGCGTCGGCGAAGGCCGCCAGATCGTCGGCGCCGCCGCGGAAGTCACCGAGGCGGGCGCGCAGCTCTCCTCTTTCCCGGAGCAGGTGGGTCGGATGGTGGGGCAGCAACAGGGACAGTTCGACGGCCCACAGGCGGGTCGCGTCAGCCTCCGACCGTGCCGCCCAGACCCGGATGTTGCCCAGCACCCGCATGAGCAGGTCGTTCGCATTCATCGGTTCGAGATGGGATCGGGTGAACGCCA